>NZ_JBHIMN010000005.1:0-41185 GCF_042194155.1 Bartonella sp. MR63HLJHH | reverse complement strand
CTCCAGCTAGTGGAACTGAAACTGTAAAGAGTTTAAGTATTAGAAATGCAGGTGCACAAGAAGTTGTAGATGTATCAGAAGGTGTTGGTTTTAAACAGAAATGGGCTGGTGCTACGCGAGTACGTATTGGTTTTGCTGCTGCTGACCGCATTATGCCTTATGTTGCTGGAGGTGTTGCCTATACACAGCTAGAGGCTGCTCATGGAGAAGTGAAGGTAGGTGATAAAACTTTTGTTTCAGGTTCATCTGATGAAACAGCAACAATGGTTGGTTTCACTATTGGTGGCGGTCTTGATTTTGCTGTGACTGATAATGTCCTGTTGCGTGCAGAATACCGTTACTCGGACTATGGTAAAAAGAAATTTTTTGCAAAAGAAAAAGAATATAATTTCAGAACCAATGACTTCCGTGTTGGTGTAGCTTACAAATTCTAATTTCGTCAACAACGAAATAAGCTTCCAAGAGGCTCTGTCAAAGACAGGGCCTCTATTATTTTCTGTTGTTATATTCCCATATTTATTGGGGGATGAAAAGATATTATTCAGATTTCTTTAAAAAGATTTTCATAAACAACAAGCAATAATTACGCGCTAAATCAATGACTTATACGTACTTGTAACTTACAATTTCTTGCAAAAAGTGAAGTTATGAAATGACTTTATCTTGCGTCATCTTTCGTTTCTTATGATTGTATCATTTTACTACAGCGTTTCTTTCTCTAATCATATAGCACCCTGCTCATAAATAAATGAGGAGAAAAGTTTACGAATATAAAATCTTTAGTCACAATTTCTATTATCGCTATCAGCAGCTTCTGCAGCACAAGCTGCTGATATTATCGTTCCTCGTGAAACAGCCCCAGCAGTTGTTATCACAGCCCCTTCATTTTCTTGGACAGATTTTTATTTCGGTGGTCAAGTTGGCAACTTTTCAAGTCAAAATTGATGTATTTGATTTAGAGACAAAAGAAAAAACTTCAGATAAAGATGGACTACCTAAGCCTTGAGGTTTCATAGGTGGTATTTATTTAGGTTCCAACATAGAACTTGGAAATGTCCTCAATTCTAGGTGTTGAAACCGATGCAGTCTGGATAGACCGAGGAGAAACGAAGACGGTCTCAAAGATTCTTGCGATTGATGAATTTAATGATTTTAATGATGAATTTGAAGATGCTGGTGTTGCATTGGTGTTGTTGTATTGGATGAAAATAAAAAGTTTCAAAAAGGTGACACAGCAGTGTATCGTATTGGTTTCAAAGAAAAATAGTCTGGTGCAACATGGGTTTGTGTTGGTTTTTCCGTCGCTGACCGCATTATGCCTTATGTTGCCAATGGTATTGCCTATGCGTAAATACAAGGTGTCGATAAAGTTTCAGAAACAAAAAAGTCGGCAAATGGTAAATCAAGTAAAGAAGTTTCTGCTACGATATTTGATAAAACAAAAACGATGGTGGGTTTCACCCTTGGTGGTGGTATAGATTTCGCTATGACAAATCATATTCTGCTTCGTGCAGAATACTGTTACTCAGACTTTGGTAAGAAGGAATTTAAAAAGGGTTACCCTAAACTAGGCTACAAAACCAATGACTTTCATGTAGGTGTAGCTTACAAGTTCTAATTTCATCAAAAGTGCGATTATGAATAAAAAGTATTAATAAAAAATTAAAATTTCAAGAGATCTTGACTTTGACAAAACTGCTGTTTTCTGGGCTTTTATTTGTATGACTGTGACATTTTTACTACAGCTTTTCTATCTATAATCTTGTAAGGTCATTTTATAGTTAATTTAGGAGCAAAATTATGAATACAAAATATTTAATAGCAACTTCTGTTGCCGCTTTAATTTCAGCTTCTGCAGCACAAGCTGCTGATGTGATGATCCCTCATGAAGTCGCACCAGCAGTTATCGCAGCAGCACCTTCATTTTCTTGGACGGGTTTTTATCTTGGTGGTCAAGTTGGCAACTTTTCGAGTAAAACTAAAGTAACTATTCCAGGAGCAGATAAAGAGCTTTTCAAAAAAGATAACACACCTAGTCCTTCTGGTTTCATGGGTGGTATTTATGCCGGATCTAACGTAGACCTCGGAAATGGTCTCATTCTCGGTGTTGAAACCGATGCAGTTTGGGCAGACCGTGAAGAATCAAAAAAAGCCCGTGAATTGACGCTTACTGAAAAAGATGCAGCAAATTTTAATGATGCCCTTGAAAAAGCTAAGGTTGAATTAAAAGATCAGCAACAGTTTGAAAACGGTGACAAGGTAACAGAAACGCACAGTTACAAAGAAAAATGGTCTGGTGCGACACGCGTCCGTATCGGTTTTGCTGCTGTTGACCGGATTATGCCTTATGTTGCTGGTGGTATTGCCTATGCGCAGGTACAGGGCATTCAATCCGTTGCAGGAAAAGGAGAGAGAGCTAAAGTTGAGCAGAAAGCTGACGGGGATGAAAATGTGCCAGCTAAGCAAAGCATAGATTTGACTGGTGGTACTTGGGCTGATGACACGAAGACAATGCTTGGTTTCACTATTGGTGGTGGAGTTGACTTTGCAATGACAGACAACGTTCTTTTACGTGCAGAATACCGTTACTCCGATTTTGGTAAAAAGAAGTTTGCAAACGATACACGTGAATTCAATTACAAAACCAATGACTTCCGTGTAGGTGTTGCTTACAAATTCTAATTTCGTAAAAATGAAATTAGAAGCATAAAAAATACTAAGGCCTCGTTTAACGGGGCCTTTATTTTATTAGCTCTCTATTCTATATCTCTTAATCCCTTCTATTTTTATTTGTATCATTTTGTGCTATAAGACTTTAAAGAAAAAAGTTTTATATTATAGAGGGCGAATTGGTGGTATATATGGATTTTATAGCTACTGATTACATAAAATCTTATATCACGGCTATCATTTTACGCCTAAGAGAAAAGTATTCAATTAATCTCAGAAATAGGAAAAGATCATAACCAGTGACTAACTTTATTCTGCATATGCCAGATTAGAGCGAGCATATTGCGTATATCTGTTGGAGTAAGCTTTGGGAAATACAGTCTCATTGGGGAAGAATATGAAGATGTAAAGATAGAAACCAGTTTCCAACTTTACCATCTTCTTTTAATTTAGCTTTACGATTTTCAAAAGTATTTAGGGCATTGTCTTACGTTTTTGTTTATTGCATTCTTTTTATGGGATCACACTCCTTATGCAAAACAGAACGCCCCAAACGGAATACACTTGTTGTTGTGTCTTCACACATTTGTTTTAAAGAAATATTTTTCAAACTACATCAAGCCCACTTCATGTCAGTATCCGTGAGTGATATAAGACGGTAAAACCTCCCAATGAAATAATATAAAATCTATAGAGCACCACTATCGTTACACGCTTAATAAAAAGAGCAAGCTAGCATCATCATACAACTTTGCTAGCCACCAATGTTGTGGACAGACCTTGGCTGTTAAAAGCGTTCATAAGAGGCATTTAAAATTCTTTTAATTTTTTTATCCACAGACTGTTTCCGCTATCGAGAGACATGGTTTTGATTAATACAACATGAAACAGGTTTTAAATGATAGAATCCTAAAGTATTAGTTTTTTATTCAACATGAAAACAATAAATTATCCTTATAAATCAAACTGATGCGTCATGATGAAGACGTTTATGCAAAGAACCTAAAAGTTTTTTTGCGAGTGTTTGAATAAGTCCTTTGTTTTTCTTAATTTTAGATACAAAATATTATTGCTAAAGCACCAAAAATAGATCATGCTGATAAATAGATGAAACTTTGATGGCGCTTGGTTTTTAAAAAGGCAACATTTGATTTCACTGTTTGCACAGGCATTGATTTTGCAATAACAGATGATAGTTTATTGCATGCATAATACTGTTATTCAAATTTCGGTAAAAAGAAATTTATAAAGAATATTGCCATTAACAGTTATGCGAAAATTTAATGAAAATGAATCCAACTTTAAGACACATAATTCTAGTGTGATTTAGTTTATAAATTCTCATTGAATGCAAAATTGAAAGTTAAAGAAGCCTTATTTTCAAAAAATCTTTATTTTTTTGTGAGTGTGTCATTTTTGCTACAGATCTTTCAAAAAAGATGCTCTATATACATCTCATTTTGGATATTTGGAGAGATTTTATGAATACAAAACGTTTAATAACAGCATCTATTTTTTCTTTAATTTCAGCGTCTACAGCGCTAGCTGCTGATGTTATGATTCCTCATCAACCAGCACCATCGACATCTTCTACCATTGTTGCGCCTACTTTTTCATGGACAGGTCTTTATTTAGGTGTCCAAGCTGGTGGTTTTTCGAGCAAATCTGATATGGCTCTTGTTGATCAAGAAAAGAATTTGCCATTAGATAAAGAGTTCTCTCCTAAACTTTCAGGTTTTGTAGGTGGTTTTTATGCAGGTTCTAATATTGATCTCGGTGATAACTTTATTTTTGGTGTCGATACGGATTTAATGATATCTGGTAAAAAGCACACAAAGACAATTACCATAGGTGCGGCTGATAACACTACAGTAGAAAATGCAGTCATAAGATCCCGCAGATCCGCAAACCCACAAACGCTTCCAGCCCCAAAAGCACTACCATCAACAGGAACACAAACACAAAAAACCGCCTCAGGAACATCCGCAGTAACAAACCCTGGGTCAAGAGCATCTGCCTCAGAAGCATCAACAGGAACACTCAAATCAACAGCAACATCACCATCAACGCCAAGTGTACAAACACAAAAAGCTTCTTCAAAAAAAACTGTCCCAGCAAAACCTGCACCAACAGGATCCTCCTCAGTAGGATCTGCACCAGCAGGATCCACAGTAACAAGATCTGCCACACCTGAAGTAGGAGCTTCAAAAACACAGCTAAAATCACCACAGGTAGGAACACAATCAGAAGCAACAAAAACAGCGCAATCGACAACAACGGGTAGTGTTAGTTTAAAACAACCAGCTGCGACATCTGAATCAGTACCTAGCTCAGGGACGAGATCAGCTTTAGGAGATCAGTCATCAGGCGTAAGGGCAAGTGAATCAAAAGCGTCTGAAAAACCAGTTGCTATAAAACCTGCATCTTCTACCTCATCAACAGGAACAGACGCAAGCCAGACCACAGCAAAAGCAGCTACATCGGTACAATCAGCATCGCAATCATCAGCAGCAGAAAAAACGGTATCGAGCGGAGGGAGACTTGTACTCGCGAGATCAGGTTCAACCTCTGAGTCAGAAAAAGATTCCAATGGAACAAGCGGAGCCCAAAACGGAGGTCATCATGGTGCCCATGGTAGCGGAAATGCTAATCCGCATGGTGCATCTCATGGAGGTGGGCATGGCTCTGGCGCTCATGCGCATGGTGCTAGTTCACATGCTTCTCGTTCTCATGGTGGACAGAATATGGCTGGACACGGTGCACAAAGTACACAAGCGGTGGATAAGAACAATTCCAGTGCATATGGTATAGAACAAATGAAAAAGCTGGCTTCTGAACTTGGTCTTGATCAAGAGGATGAAGTTGAAACTTTAAATCATACTTTCAAACAAAATTGGGGTGGTGCTACACGGGTACGTATTGGTTTTGCTGCTGATCGCTTTATGCCTTATCTTGCTGGCGGTATTGCTTATGGGCAGTTCCAAGACACTGTATCAATATCCGTTAAGGATGAGGATGGAAGAGTCGTTTCTTCTAAGAACTTAGCTGATGAAACAAAAACCATGATTGGTTACACACTTGGTGGTGGCGTTGATTTCTCGCTTCTGGATAATGTGATTGTACGTGCAGAATATCGTTACTCTGATTTTGGTAAAAAGAAATTTGCAAAGGAAAAACTTGAAGTTAACTACAAAACCAATGATTTCCGTGTTGGTGTAGCTTATAAATTCTAATTTTTAAAAGAGTAAATTTCTAAAAGGCTCCACTATTAGTGGAGCCTTTATTTTTTAAAAGATCACTTTTTGGTTTCTTTTCTTGTGAATTTCATGATAAAGCCCATAGAGTGTGATGATATATTTTCCTGATCGCTGCTTAATACGAATGATAAGCTCGGCTTTCCCTATAGATAAAAACCAGAGTTGCAGGGTTCAGGGAAGTTATGCAAAAATGAAACCGTAAAAGTGGACAGGGATATTTCACAATGACTGTGAAAAATGAAACAATAGATTATTCAAAAACTCTTTATCTCCCACAGACAAATTTTCCTATGCGTGCAGGGCTTCCGCAAAAAGAGCTTGAATTGATGGCGCGTTGGGAAAATATGGGGCTTTATGCGCAATTGCGCCAACAAGCAAAAGATCGTCCATTTTATATTCTTCATGATGGTCCACCTTATGCAAATGGTCATATTCATATCGGGCATGCTTTAAACAAAGTTCTAAAGGATGTGGTTGTTCGTTCATTCCAAATGCGCGGTTTTAATGCAAATTATGTACCTGGTTGGGATTGCCATGGGCTTCCAATTGAATGGAAAATTGAAGAAAAATATCGAGCACAAGGAAAAAATAAGGATGAGGTACCTCTTCACGAGTTTCGTCAAGAATGCCGTGAATTTGCACAGCATTGGGTAACCGTTCAAAGTGAAGAATTTAAACGCCTTGGTGTCGTGGGAGATTTTAACACGCCTTATACTACAATGGCTTTTCATGCAGAAGCACGCATTGCCAGTGAATTGATAAAATTTGCTATGTCAGATCAGATTTATCGTGGTTCCAAGCCGGTGATGTGGTCTGTTGTGGAGCGTACGGCTTTGGCAGAGGCTGAGATTGAATATCATGATCATGAATCAGAGGTGCTTTGGGTTAAGTTTCCTGTTTTTAAAGCAAATTCTGATGATTTATATGGTGCTTATGTCGTCATTTGGACAACAACACCGTGGACAATTCCTGCTAACCGTGCAGTGAGTTATTCTTCGCAGATTTCTTATGGTATTTACGAAGTTGAAAGTACTGAAAATGATTTTGGTCCTCAAGCTGGGGAAAAACTTCTCTTTGCTGATGCGTTAGCTATGAGTTGTGCAGAAAAAGCCAAACTTGTTTTGAAGCGTTTGCGTGTTATTTCTGCTGAAGAATTGAAAGCTCTTGTTCTTTCTCATCCACTCAAAGGTTTGGCTGGGGGGTATAACTTTAAAATTCCATTGTTTGATGGTTCGCACGTAACAGAGAGTGCTGGTACAGGTTTTGTTCATACAGCGCCAAGCCATGGGCGTGAGGACTTTGAAATTTGGAATGATTATAAGTCCTTACTGGAGCAAACGGGGATTGATTCATCTATACCGTTTCCTGTTGATGATGCAGGGTTCTATACGAAAGATGTTCCAGGTTTGGGACCAGATCGTGAAGGAGGACCTGCACGTATTATAGATGATAATGGAAAAATGGGTGATGCTAATAAAGAGGTCATTAACGCTTTAATTAAAGCAGATCGATTGTTTGCACGGGGGCGTTTAAAGCATTCCTATCCCCATAGTTGGCGTTCAAAAAAACCCGTTATTTTTCGCAATACACCGCAATGGTTTATTTCAATGGATAAAGATTTTGGGGATGGTTCAACTTTACGTAGTCGGGCTTTGGAAGCTGTTTCAAAAACGCGTTTTGTGCCGTCTTCTGGGCAAAACCGCCTAGCTTCTATGATAGAAGATCGTCCTGATTGGGTTCTTTCTCGTCAGCGTTCTTGGGGTGTTCCTATTTGTATTTTTGCGAATGAGGATGGTGTTATTCTAAAAGATGAAGGTGTGAACGAGCGTATTTTACGGGCTTTTGAAGCAGAAGGGGCAGATGCATGGTTTGCTGAAGGAGCACGTGAACGTTTTTTAGGTGAGCGTGCACATGAGCCTTGGGTACAGGTTTATGATATTTTGGATGTTTGGTTTGATTCTGGAGCAAGCCATAGCTTTGTGTTAGAAGATCGGGCTGATTTGAAATGGCCTGCTGATGTTTATTTTGAAGGTTCAGATCAACATCGCGGATGGTTCCAATCTTCTCTTTTGGAAAGCTGTGGTACGCGTGCTTGCTCTCCCTATAAGGCAGTGATCACACATGGTTTTACTTTGGATGAGAATGGTAAGAAAATGTCTAAATCTTTAGGCAATACGGTTGTTCCACAAGAGATCATTAAAACATCTGGAGCTGATATTTTTCGTCTCTGGGTTATGACAACTGATTATTGGGAAGATCAGCGTTTAGGCAAAAAAATCCTTCAAACAAATGTGGATTCATATCGTAAACTACGCAATGCAATTCGTTGGATGCTTGGAACTTTAGCGTATGATGATGGAGAAGAAATATCTTATGGCGCACTGCCGGATCTTGAAAAATTTATATTGCATAGGCTTTTTGAACTTGATCAGTTGATTAATCGCGCTTACGATGAATTTGATTTTAAAAAGATTATGCGTGCATTATTGGATTTTTCAATCATTGAGTTATCGGCATTTTATTTTGATATCCGCAAGGATTCTCTTTATTGTGATGCGCCTTCATCAAAAAAACGCAAGTCTTCCTTGCAGGTTGTCCGTGAGATTTTTGAGCGTATGGTAACATGGCTTGCTCCAATGTTGCCTTTTACTATGGAGGAAGCTTGGTTAGAGCGTTACCCAGAAAGCCAATCGGTGCATTTAGAACAATTTCGCTCTGTACCAGAAGAATGGCAAAATCAATCTTTGTCTGAGCGTTGGAAAAAAATTCGGCAGGTCCGTAAAGTTGTTACAGGTGCTTTAGAGCTTGAACGCGTTGATAAGCGTATTGGATCCTCGTTAGAAGCCGCTCCTGTTGTTTTTATTTCCAATCCGGCTTTACGAGAAGCATTAGAAAATGTGGATATGGCGGAGATCTGTATTACCAGTGAACTCACAATTACGCAGGATACAATACCTTCCGATGCTTTTACTTTGAATGATGTTGAAGGTGTTGGTGTATATCCAGAGAAGGCATTAGGAAAAAAATGTGCTCGATCATGGCGTTATACACAAGATGTTGGGAGTGATCCTGCTTATCCGGATGTATCTGCTCGTGATGCAGCTGCTTTGCGGGAATTGCAGATTCTTGGCAAGATTTAAAATTTTAGATCAAAGGAAAGAAATGCAAGTAAATTTCTCATATTGATGAATATAGTTTTTTGTGGTACGAGAAAAATTCCGTTGTTTTATCTGCAGGGGGGAAATTTGTGTATGGAACGTTCTCTCATAAATAACGGGAATGTTAATTAGCCATATACTTAGGAAATGGAATAGGCAGTGAGAAAACGTGAAATAAAAATATTTCCAATAGGAATTTTAGGGATGTGCTTTGTTTTAACGGGATGCAATTTATCAGCTCCTACCTATGGTACCGATAAACCAGTTTCGATACAGTTTTTTGAAGATGTTGCTAATATTACTTCATTAACACCAACAAATAACAGTAGCCAGATTGTTATGAAACCTCATCCAAAACTTGTAATACCAAGCCCTAGTTCGCGCGGATTTTTACCGATTCCACAACAAGATAGATCTGTCAATGAAATAGCAGCATCGAAGAAGCATCAAGGAAATAAGTCTTTTCCTCACAAAGGATCGTCAATTAATGGCGCTGGTTCAGAAAACCCTTCACAGTTGAATGCGAAGCAACGACAGGAATATTTACGTCGTCAGAGAGCACAAGTTGGAAGTTCAAAATACCGTCGCTATCTCACTGAACCACCTTTAAGTTATCGCCAACCGGCAAAAACCGCACCTATTGGTCGATAGGGAAAAGACAAAATATTTAAAGTAAAGAATTTTTCTAATTACTTATTATACCAAGCTCTCATTCTCGCGCAGTTATAATGCTGTTGTAGGAGGGGTGTTATTCTCATGAAATAGCAATATGACAACAGCATCGAGAGAGTCCTTATGCGTTTCCTAACACGAAACATTTCTCAAGCTCATTTTACAACATCGCTCATGTGGATAGTATAACGTAAAATCTATTGTGCTCCAATATCTTTATGCTTAGGAAGGAGAAAACTGATACTATCATTTTATTTTCCAAACTCCAATGTTGCGACAATTCTTGCATTTGAGAGCCTTCATAAGAGACATTTTTAGTCTTTTCTAAAACGTTCTTTATCCAGAAGATAATCCCGCTTATGATGTGCAAGAAAGTAACTTTTATTGCTTCAATGTAATTTGAAATGAGAGTATATCTACGATATTTTGGACTTTATATTTTATATACAAAATAATGAATTATTCTTATGAGTGAATGTATTATCTAATAGAAGCAATATTCAGCATTAAAAAAGAGAAAAAATGCTTCGAAATGGCTTTTGCTATATATATCAGAGGAATTAATAGTCTTTTTTTGAGAAATAGGATAGTTTTTAAAGAGTGAAAGTTATGGAAGAAGAATTGTTTTTAGTATCGCTTTTGTATAAAAAAATCTTTAAGTAATTGAGCAGCTTCTTTTTCTTTAAAACCAGAATAAATCTCAGGTTTGTGATGGCAGGTTGGTTGCTGATAAAAACGTGGACCATTTTCTATAGCTCCCCCTTTGGGATCATTTGTTGCGTAATAGAGACGTCGTATGCGTGCAAATGAAATGGCAGCAGCACACATAGCACAAGGCTCAAGTGTTACATAAAGGTCGCAATCAGGAAGCCTTTCGCTTTGCAATGTTTCGCAAGCCATACGGATTGCGCGCATTTCTGCGTGTCCTGTAGGGTCATATGCAGATTTTATAAAGTTACCAGCGCGTGCAATGATAGCTTTTCCACGTGTAATGACAGCGCCTACGGGAACTTCATCTTTTTTTGCAGCCCATTGCGCTTCTAAAAGGGCTATTTCCATGGGCGTCAAAGTCATCATATTCTTTCTACTGAAGGTATAGAAAATCTAAAGGTTATCTCGATAAGAAATGTGATGGAATGAATAATTTATTACGCTTTTATAATGAAAGGAATACCTCTATTTTTTAAAGTGTTTAAAACAAACGTGCAAGTCAACAAATACATTATTGTCGTTAAAGGATAGAAAATGATAAATGATTATGCTACTTCCTCTTTCAGGATAAGCGGTATGGTGCATGTGAATAATTTTCTGAACATACTGGCAAAGATTGGTTTGAAACGCAAATGAATGAAAATAATGAGAGTGAACGAATTGCTAAAAGGTTAGCGCGTGCTGGTGTTGCTTCGCGTCGAGATGCAGAAATGATGATTGTTGCAGGTCGCATTTCTGTAAATGGTACGGTCGTGACAACGCCTGCTTTTAATGTTAGCCGCTCTGATGTTATTAAAGTTGATGGCAAACCTTTACCTCCTATAGAACGAACGCGTTTATGGCTTTACCATAAGCCAGCAGGCCTTGTCACCACGAACCGTGATCCTGAAGGCAGACCTACAGTATTTAGTAATTTACCAAAAGGAATGCCGCGTGTTCTTTCTGTTGGAAGGCTTGACATTAACACGGAAGGGCTTTTGCTTTTAACTAATGATGGTGGCTTAGCGCGTGTATTAGAGCTTCCTGTAACAGGATGGGTCCGCAAATATCGCGTCCGTGCTCATGGAAGAGTAAAGAAGAGCGCGCTGGATAACCTTAAAAATGGTATTGCGATTAATGGCATTTTTTATGGTTCGATTGAAGCATCAATTGAACGTGAACAAGGATCTAATATATGGCTTTCTGTCGCTTTGCGTGAAGGAAAAAATCGTGAAATAAAGAATGTTTTAGGGGCGTTGGGATTATCAGTTAATCGATTAATACGTGTATCTTATGGTCCATTTCATCTCTCTGATTTAGAAGAAGGAGCCGTGCAAGAGTTAAAAGGGCGGATGTTACGAGATCAGTTGGGGGAGCGTTTGATTATGCAAGCTAATGCAGATTTTGATGCTCCTATTCTTAAGCCATTTTCAAATTCTGCAGTTGTTGCAGAAAAGCAAAGCCAAAAAGATCTTTCTGTTGCAAATGATGGTTGGGTTTTCTCAAGTGAAAGGGCGATACGGCGCCGACCAAGAGATGATTCTGTTGAACATAGTCGTGCACGATTAAGTACAAAGTCTCATGAGAATGTAAAGAAGGAGAAAAGTGAGGAAGGAAAAGCAGAGCGTTTTCTACCGCGTTCTCGCCGTGCTAATGTTTGGATGGCTCCTGGTGCACGTCCGCAGAGTACACGTAGAAAGCCTTCCTATAGTGAGGAGAAATCGCATGACCATAAGAGCGATTTGGATGGTAGAAAATCCTTTCATCGAGGCAAGGAAAAACTAAAAGAAAGTCCGTTACACAAAGAGAAGAGGGGAAGTTTTGTTCAAAAACGTGGCAAAACATCTTATGACGAGACGCATCCCTCTGGTAAGAAAGATCGCTTTTTCAAGGATAAAGAGAAAATGATAAAAAGTGGACATGAGGAGCATTCTTTTGAGAGAAAGAAAAAGGTAAAATCGTTTGGTGGTGCTATGAAAAAATCTAAACCACATAGGGATGGTGCAAAAACTTCGAAGCGATTTGGAGGTTCACGTGCGGATCATAGGCGGTAAATTTGCTGGGCGTGTTTTGTTTTCGCCTGTTAATCAGTCGATTCGCCCAACGAGTGATCGTACACGTGAAAGCCTTTTTAATATTCTTTCTAGCCGTGAAGAACAATTTTGGACCAATAAACGTATTCTTGATCTTTTTGCTGGTACTGGTGCTTTAGGCATCGAAGCACTTTCACGTGGAGCAAAGGCGGCTGTTTTTGTTGAAAACTCGGTTGAGGGGCGTGGGTTGCTTCAAAAAAATATAGAAGCCTTTGAATTACAGTCGATAGGACGGATTTTGCGTCGTGATGCGACAAAACTTGGCAATATTGGCACAATGCTTCCATTTGATGTTATCTGCGCTGATCCTCCCTATAGCCGTTGTTTAGGTGAACGTGCTTTCGTAGAAGCTTTGCGAGGAGGGTGGGCAAAAGCTGATACACTCTTCATACTTGAAGAAAAGAAAGATACAATGATTCATTTACCTGATGTCTTTTATCTAGACGATGAGCGTTTTTATGGTGAGACAGCAATACGTCTCTATAAATTACGATCGCTTACATTTTGAGAAAGTTCTTGTTTTTATCCGGTAGGATGAAAAAATGCTTCTTTACAGTTTTCTTCATTTTATATGGTTTTTAAAAGGTTAAACAGAAAATAAATAAAAGATTCTAATGTTAAAGGAATTGATGAATTTTGATTTCATTATGTTTTTTGTCTGAATCTCTCATTTTTTGAAGTTTTTCATAGCCCCAAGAGCGAGTCTTTTACAATATACGCCCTTTAATATAGAGGGGCCATCTGTTCTTCTGTCTAGCCAAAAATTGCTTTGAGGTGTAATGCTATTGGACCTAAATTAGCAGTATGTATTGCTGCTAATTTTTGTAAGTTATATGCTGATTTGTTAATTTCATCTACATTAAAAGTGTAACACATTGTCAAAGCTTTAGTGTATTATTAGCTTTACTACCGATGAATGTTTTTTCTCCAATAGGATATATATTTCACGACAACAGTTATAATACCTTTTTGTCTAATTTCTTTCGGCTGCACATTAATCATCAACATCTCATTAGCAGCTGAAAGCTTTCAACTATGCAGTCTGCATTTATATCCTAAATAGTGTGTAACTTTTATCTTTATTATTGTATGAACTTAAAACAGATATTTTCTATTTAAGGTAGACAATAGTGTTCATTTATACTGAACATTTGTGTGTTTATTTATTAATATCGCTTGTTGAGTTAATCATTATATATTAAGTAAATCTGAAAGTATTAAGTGTGTTATCGTTATTACATTTTTAAGAATAATTTTTATATTATTCTTTAGCAATAAAGCTAAATGATTTCTAAAACAGGGAAGATTATCATGTTTAAATGGATATATAGCGAAGAAATTAACACAGAAGCGAGTGCTGAGCAAATTTGGGCTATATGGGAAGATGTGTCATCATGGCCTTGCTGGGATAGTGAACTTGAGTGGGTAGAACTTTCTGGTCCTTTCAAAGAAGGGGCTACAGGACGCATGAAACCTAAAAAGGGACCTACAGTAACTTTTACACTTGATAAAGTTATAAAAAATGTTTTCTTTTCTGATTATGCTAAACTGCCTCTTACTCACATGAGTTTTGATCATGAATATATTTGTTCAAAAAAATCTCATTCTT
Source organism: Bartonella sp. MR63HLJHH (assembly GCF_042194155.1). Lineage (NCBI taxonomy): Bacteria > Pseudomonadati > Pseudomonadota > Alphaproteobacteria > Hyphomicrobiales > Bartonellaceae > Bartonella > Bartonella sp. MR63HLJHH. The sequence continues at coordinate 27,036 of NZ_JBHIMN010000005.1, read as the reverse complement.
CAAATAACAAAATTCGCCATACTGTAACCATGTCTGGTTTACTTTCTCCTTTCTTTGGAATGGTTATTGGGTCAAAAATTAAGTTACACCTTCGTGATGCAATGATTGAAATGAGCAGACGTGCTCTTATTGAAAACAAAATCATCTCGTAAGGGGGTGCATTTATAAAGAAGTTAATACCTTTACAAAGGCGCAGAAATCTTAGCCTTGTTAGAATGAAATCAGTTATGAGTATATAGCAAATCGATGAGGTATGATTTGTTTTTTCATTAGTCGTTGAAATCGAGTCAAATCATCTGAGAAAATTAATTTTGCACCAAAGATCTTATAAGAGTCATTGAATTTTATTCAATATATAAAAGCTTATGAGGTGCGCATTTTTACTGAAAATAAAGAAAGTTGTAGAAGCTTCTGCTCTTGTGAATCTGTAGGTCAATATTGTCATGATATTTGCCAGTTTCTAGTATTGCGATAGTTTTTGATTTGAGAGCCTTGATAAAAGGCATTTTGACTTCTTCTTAAATAGTTTTTATCAACATTACCTCTATTCATGATGTGAGAGCGAATAGTTGTGATTTCCTCAACATAAATAAGTTTAAAATGGAGAAAATTTAATGATATTTGATTCTTTTATGCAAATTACAAAACGATCAATTATAATTATAAATCAAAGTGTTTTTTTTGATTAAAAGATGATGACTTTCTAAAGAGTACAGCTTTAAAAGGCTCTAAAGGATAAATAAGCTCACTCTTAATTTCCGTAAAATTAATTTCGTATCATTGTATATATTTGGTTTAAATGTTTAAAAAAGCGATTTTTTAAAATGCATACAGATATCCTAGTTTCTGCAAATACTTTTGTATCTGTTAAAACAATTATGAGCGATAAACTTGTCAAAATTAATTGGAAGAATACGCTTATTGCAGATTGAATTGAAAGATAGATACAACGTTGAGTTTCATATAAAAGTTTTATTGATTATCGTTTTATGACAATATTACACTTCTTTATTTTTTAATGGAGGGGAAAGAGGAAAGAGTATAGTTCTTAAATCAAAATCTATCCAGTATCTTAGAATTTTTGTTTCAGGAAAAAGAAGTCTGTCAAATTATGCCTGTTTAATAACAAAATAACCGATTAAGGATGACGCATGAAAAAATGAGATGCTCTCGATTAGACGCATTAGAAACGAGAGAGAATGTTATGATTATAACTTATTTCTGATAAATATAAAAAATGAGTTCTTTGTGATACCACGTCCATGAGGGTAAAGAAGTTTATGACTGCTCATTTTGTTGAAACCATAATGAAAGGAAAAATTTTTTATTCCGTTTATGTTTTTTGTTTACAAGATTGCCATCTTATTATGAGAGAGTTTATAGAAGCAAAGAAGTATACACAAATATAAGGCATTTTCTTGATTCTTGCTTGGAAATTAAAGAATGCTATAGGAATAAAGGAAGTTGTTTGACTATCCAGAGGACATAAGGTTTGTGACTTAAGTCGTTTTATGCTTTTCGAATTTTTGAGGATTTTGACTTAAATTCAAGTGTTATTGCTAGGTCGTTTGTTGATTGCCAAGTTTTCGGTTGATTTGATTATCAGTACAGATTGGGTTATCTAAAATGATAAGGGGCAATGAGAAATCTTGAAACTAAAGAAATTTTACGACATATTGCGTCTTTTCATAAAGAAGCTAAAAAGGAAATTATTCGATGCATTAAAAGAAAAAATGCATGAAATGTGCGTAATTTTATGAATAAACATACAAGAGTTATATTCTGATTTATATAAAATTGTCAGAGTGCTTATCAATGTAAATAATAAAATATTTCAGGGAGTCTATAATGACTGACAAAAACCAGATTGAGAAAGCTGTTTCACTGGTTGAAGCAGCAAGGCGTTCTGGGGCAGATGCTGCTGATGCCGTTATTGTTCATGCTCATTCTACCAGTGTATCAGTTCGTTTTGGGAAAGTCGAATCAACAGAAGCAGCAGAGAGCAATGATTTTACTCTAAGGGTTTTTGTTGGAAAAAAAGTAGCAAGTGTTTCTGCTAATTTAGCGTCTTATCCGCAAGAACTTGCGGAACGTGCTGTTGCGATGGCTAAAGCTTCTCCCGATAGTTTATTTGAAGGTTTGGCAGATAAAGAGTGTTTGGTTAAGTCTCCTAAAGATCTTGATCTTTTTGATGATTTTGTGCCAAGCAGTCATTTTTTAACAGAAGATGCTTTAAAAACAGAGGCAGCAGCTCTTGATGTTAAAGGTGTAAGTAATTCTGGTGGCGCTGCAACAGCTTATGGTCGGAGTGGGTTTATTCTTGTGACCAGCGATGGTTTTTGTGGAGCCTATCGCTCCAGTTGCTTTTCACGTTCTTGTAGTGCTCTTGCAGGTGAAGGCACACAAATGGAGCGGGATTATGATTATACAACAGCCTTACATTTTTCTGATTTAGAGGCAGCAGAAACTGTTGGAAAGAATGCAGGGTTTGGTGCTGTCCGACGTTTGGGTGCAGTTCGTGCGGCGACTGGGGGCGTTGATGTTATTTTTAATCCGCGTACGGCTCGCGGAATTGCAGGGCATATCGCATCTATGGTCAATGGAGCCTCTGTAGCTCGTAAAACAAGTCTTTTACAGAATTTCCTAGGCAAGGAAGTGATGAAGCCTAATGTTAATGTAACCGATCAACCTTTGCGATTACGTGGAAATGCTTCTCATCCTTTTGATGGAGAAGGGGTAGAGGGGCAAACACTCAATATTATTGAAAATGGTATTTTAAAAAATTGGCTTCTTTCATCATCTACAGCACGTGAATTGGGACTTAAAACAAATGGACACGGTGTGCGTTCGGCATCATTAGTGCAGCCGACAAGTACAAATTTTGCAATTGAACCGGGTTTAGTATCGCCTTGCGATATGATAAAAGATTTGCGAAATGGATTTTATGTGACCGAATTATTCGGTCACGGCATTGATTTTATTACTGGTCAGTATAGTCGTGGGGCTTCCGGTTTTTGGATTGAAAATGGTGAAATTGCTTATCCGGTGAGTGAAGTAACGCTAGGTTCTGATTTGCTTCATATGTTAGCACATTTAACACCTGCCAATGATATTGATCGGCGTTATGGTACGGCGGCTCCAACATTGTTAATTGAAGGGATGACACTTGCAGGAAAATAACACGCATCATTCTTCTGATTTAAATCTTTTGCGGGATGTTTGTCGAGAGGCAGGAGATTTAGCAATGCGGTATTTTGGATGCACGTTGGATGTTTGGATTAAAGAGGGGAATTCACCGGTCAGTGAGGCAGATTTTGCTGTTGATCATTTTTTGAAAGAGAAGCTTCTTGGAGCGCGTCCAAATTATGGATGGATTTCAGAAGAAACAAAAGATAATCGAGAACAACAAGATTATGAACGCTCCTTTGTGGTTGATCCTATTGATGGAACACGAGGTTTTCTTTCTGGCAGTCCTTATTGGTGTATTTCGGTTGCCATTATTGAGAATGGGCGTCCTATTGTGGGCGTTCTACAATGTCCGGCTCAAGGAGATATTTATGCAGCTGTAACGGGTGGAGGGGCAACATTAAATGGGATAAAACTTCCTCGTTTAGCCTCGGGGGGGCATCGAAAATATAAAATTTCGCTTGATAAATCGCTCGCAAAAAAATTACCAGATGATTTTCTCAATCGAGTTAGTCTTTACCATTATCTTCCTTCTCTTGCTTATCGTATTGTTCTTGTTGCTCAAGATGAAATTGATATCGTATTAGTTCGTCCGAATTGTCATGAATGGGATATTGCCGCTGCTGATCTTATTTTGCAGGAGTGTGGAGGGTGTTTTTTATCGCTTGATGCCCCTTTACTATCTTATGGAATTGAACCTTACCAATATGGACTTTTAATTGCTGGTAAAAATAATTGCTGTCAAGATATGATAGATGTTGTTCGTCAAACAAAGTTAGTTTAATCACGTAAAAGCGCGCTAAAATAATCTAAATGATATGGAGGCACATATGACTGAAACCAACGAAAAAAAACAATATTTATATCTTGTATTTGGTGGGGAATTAAAAAATCTTAACAGTAATCAATTTAAGAATCCTGATGATTTAGATGTGGTTGGTATTTTCTCAGATTATCAATCCGCTCAAGAAGCATGGCAGGCAAAAGCACAAAGCAGTGTAGATAATGCATTACAACGTTATTGCATTGTAGATTTGCATCAGTTTCTTGATGCTGAGTTAGGCGATGCAGAGTAAAGCTTGAATATTTGGTCATTATAGCCTGTAGATTGCTTCACGCTTTTGTTTAGTCGTCCTTTTCATAGGTACGTTCTTCGGGTAAAATAGAATGCTGTGAAAAGAATATGCTTGTTGTTTAAAATTCATATGTTTTCTTAAGGAAACATCTTTCAAGGCACCCAAGCACATTCATAATGGTATCCGTGCAAGTTATAAAATCCATTGTTGCACCACCATCTTTGCGGTTAATAAAAATGCAAGACAGTTCTATTAACCTATTTACAACAGCAATATTATCATGACGAGCTATCACTCGAAGTTTATGATTATATTGTGAATAGTCACTCTGCTTTTGAATGGAGTATGAAACATTAATGCGTTCAGATTAATAAAAAGAGTAGCATTATTAATGATACCAATTACTACTCCGTTGAGATTATTAGCACTCCCTACTTATCCATTGGAATTTTTCCAACAAGTTATCACTATAAGCTTAGAAACCATGAAAGTCGTTAGAAACTTACCAAAATTAGAAACTTAGAAAAACTGAATAGATTGATGAAGTTAACTTACCTCATAAGTTTTTTTGAGTACTCGTTTAAAACTACAATCTATAAATTAATCATTTTGTGTTGATTATACACAATCTTAAAAGGAATAATACACCATGCGATCTCCTGAAAAGAGAGGATTTAAAATTTTGAAAACTCTTATTTAAATTGCTTTAAGACTTTTAAGAAATTTTCTATTAAACAAGATTAGATTTTTCTGGATTACCTTTAAGAGATTATATCACAATTTAAAATGAGAACTTTATACCGTTCAAAAGTTTTTTTAAGATTAGTTTTACATATTCATTTTATTGAAATGAAATCATAGAGATTAGGCTTTTTTAAAACATATTTTATTTATTGGCTTTATATAGGTTATAATATTTATATGGATTATTTTTTGAAAAATTGATAATACATAATATATGTAAACATAAGTTTTTTCTTTAAAATACCAACGTGCAAAATTCAAAGTTTTACTAAAATCATAAGAAGTATTTATTCAGTGAGCTGAAAAAAATTGATACAATCTATGTTATAGGTTGTATGATATTTATCATTTATATTTTCAAAATTATAATCGACTGAAATGTAGCTTTGTTATTTTTTGAGTAAGATTTTTTATAGGGTGCAGAATGAAGTGATAAAATCCATATAAGTGACAAAGTTTCATTAAAAGAGATTTAAATAACGTGTATAGGTTATCTTTATAGGAAAATTTTAAAAAAAATATGGCGATAAAATTACGTTTTTTGTCCTTTATGTATTGAATTTTCTCATGGGTGAAGCGTTTTTTATTCAAGATATGGATGATATTAAAAAAATATGGATGTAACTAATAGTGTGAATTTTTTAACAAAATAAGCATATAGATATCTTAAAATAGCTGGAAGAGGTGATTTTAAATGGTAGAATTAAAGGCACATACGGCTCTTTTAAGCTATCGGATGATTGGTTTTTGCTTATGTCCTGTTATTCCTTTTTATTTGTTCTTCCGTGCTATTCGTGGAAAAGAAGAGTGGTGTCGCAAAAAAGAGCGTTTAGGTAAAAGTTCTCATGTACGCCCCCAAGGTTCGTTAGTTTGGTTGCATGCAGCAAGTGTTGGAGAAACACTTGCACTTGTCCCACTTATAAATTATATTTTATCATTGAAAATCAATGTGTTAATGACGACAGGGACTGTGACATCTTCTACTCTTGTGAAAAAACATTTTGGTAATAGGTTGATTCATCAATATGCTCCTTTGGATTTAGATTTTGCAGTGCGCCGTTTTATTAGTCATTGGAAGCCTGATCTCGCCTTGATTTGTGAATCAGAAATTTGGCCTCTTCGTATTAAAGAACTTGCAAAAATGCGTATTCCGCAGATTTTGGTTAATGCCCATATGTCTGAACGTTCTTTTAAAGCTTGGCAAAAACGACGCGTTCTTGCCAAACATATTTTTAAGGATATTGATTTGGCGATTGGTCAAAACGAAAGAGATGTAGCTTATTACCATACACTTGGCGTAAAATCTGTTACGTTTTCTGGGAATCTCAAGGCTGATGTTGTTCTGGTTGAAAATCAAGCATTGCTTGCACGTTATCGTAATGCAATCGGCAATCGCCCAGTTTGGGCAGCTGTTTCAACGCATGAAGGGGAAGAGGAGATTGCTTTTGAGGTCCATAAGATTGTTAAAAATTATTTGCCAGATTTATTAACAATTATTGTGCCTCGTCATCCTGAACGTTCAGAAGATCTTATCAGAAAATGCGATAATAAGGGGTTGCGTTTTATTCGGAGGAGTAGAGATGCTGTTCCAAACATGAATACCGATATTTTATGGGGAGATACAATTGGAGAAATGGGGCTTTTTCTTCGCTTATCGAAAGTTTCTTTCGTTGGTAAGTCGTTATGTGGAAATGGTGGACACAATCCATTGGAATTGGCTTTGCTTGGTTCCGCTATTTTGACAGGGCCCCATGTTTCAAATTTTCAAGAGATGTTCGAACAATTTTTAACGCATGATGCAGCATATATAGTTCAAGATACAAAACAGCTTGCTATTCAGGTGTATAAGCTTTTAACAAATGAAACATTGCGACAAGAAATGGTTGATAAGGCTCATGAAGTGGCGACAGATATGGCAGGTGCACTTGAGCGCACATTAAAGACTTTAGATCCATTTTTACAACCCCTTGTAATACAAACGGGTTTACGTCAGCGTCAGGGTAGATATGCATATTAGCGCCCCCCATTTTTGGTGGAAAAATAAAAGCTTTTTGCGTTTTGTATTAGCTCCAGTTTCATGGGGGTATGGTTATTTTTCAAGTCGTTTTATGACAAGACAGCCTTCCGTGATTGATTTGCCAGTTTTGTGTATTGGAAATTTTACATGTGGCGGTGCGGGTAAAACGCCGGTTGTTATTGCTTTTACCAAAGTGGCTAAAGAACTTGGTTTCGTACCTGGTGTTGTATCACGTGGTTATGGTGGATCAGTTAAAGGGGTACATCTTGTAAATGAGAAATATGATACTCCACACAATGTTGGAGATGAGGCACTTTTACTTGCACGGCATGCTTTGGTAGCTGTATCACCTAATCGTTATGCAGCGGCACAACAGCTTAAGCAAGAGGGATGTAATCTTATTTTAATGGATGACGGATTTCAAAGTCGCCGTCTTTATATGGATTATACGTTACTCGTTGTTGATGCGATGCGCGGTTTTGGTAATGGAGCTGTCTTTCCAGCAGGACCTTTGCGCGTACCATTAAAAACGCAGTTTTCTTTTATGGATAGTGTTTTATTGATTGGTCATTCCGATGCGCCTGATAATGTTTCTTTTCTTGTTTCTCGTACTGGAAAGCCTTTATATCGTGCTCATCTTAAAGCCAGTGCCTCTGATGAGGTTTCAGGAAAATCATTTTTGGCATTTGCCGGTATTGGCAATCCAGATAAATTTTTTAAATCTATTAAAGAATTATCTGGTCATGTGGTGCAAACTTACATGTATCCAGACCACTATTTTTTCACAGATAAAAATTTAAAAAGCCTTATACAAAAGGCTAAAATGCACAATTTATGGCTAGCAACAACAGCTAAAGATTATATCCGTATACAGACAATTCACACGCAAAAAGATTTTAAAAATCTTATTGTCTTTGATGTGAATGTCGATTTTGTTCAAAAAGATTTCTGTCGTATGGTCCTTGAGGAGGTCATGACCCGCTTTAGAAAACGTTCCCTTGAATTTTCTTGTCTAAAAGGTAAAGGCTAAATTTATAGCTTTCGAGGGTTTATTTTTCTTTTGTTTTTAACAATTGCTTGAGATATGGGTTGCACTCAAGTTCGCGCTGATAGGAGATTTCACAACTAGCATATGCTTCTTGACGGTGATGATTCCAATATTTTAAATCATCTATAGGGATTTTTTGTCCGCTAACAGCACAAATGGTGTAGGTACCATATTCTATAATGTCATATCCATTATTAGAATAATGAATTTTTGCTTCGCGTTCACTATCGGAAAACATTATAATTCCTTTTTACTAATACAAGAGATTCAAGAAAAGTGCCATAAGATATATTATAAAGTCGAGAGTTAATTTAAAAATATTTTTCTTGTCAAAATAGTTAAGAGTTTATTTTCTGCCAAATAGCCGTTCTATATCTGCCAATTTGAGTTCAATATAAGTAGGGCGTCCATGATTACATGTACTTGTATTGGGTATTGCCTCCATTTGTCGCAACAGTGTGTTCATTTCTTCGGGACGTAAAAGGCGCCCTGACCGTATTGAACCGTGACAAGCCATCGTTGCTGCAACATAATCAAGCATTGCTTTTAAATTGTTTGTTGTATCATACTCAGCGGCTTCATCTGCAAGATCTTTAATAAGGGCTTGGACGTTGATCTCTCCTAACATGGAAGGTGTTTCACGCACAACAATTGCTCCTGGTCCAAATGGTTCTATTCCTAATCCAAATTTTTGCAAAGCATCTTTATGCGTTAAAAGGCATGTTGCATCCTCTTCAGAGAGTTCTACAATTTCAGGAATAAGTAATAACTGTGAAGGAAGCGGTTTGGAATAAAGTGCATTTTTGAGTGCTTCATAAACCAATCGTTCGTGAGCTGCATGCTGATCGACAATGATCAAACTATCTTGTGTTTGGGCGATAATATAGTTTTTATGGATTTGTGCTCTGGCCGCTCCTAGTGGATAAGATAACTCTTCTGATGAAGATGTAGTGTTTGGAATGTATGTATCCCCACTTGGTATATTTAAGCCCTCCATAATAGGAGTAGCATCTTCTTTTAAACCAAAAGAACTAGTAATATCCAATGGTTTGTGAACCATTGAAGCAGCGGCAAAATGATGAGGTTGTGGGCTATAAGAAGAGGACTGGTGCGTGTTCTTAAAATTGCCTAACGGTTGTTGTGCCAATGGTTTTTGTATTTGAAATGCAGCTAGCGTTGCTTCAGAACGGGTTGAAGTAGGACGAATACCAGATTGCTGTAATGCTTCACGAATAGCTCCAACGATCAAACCACGAATTAATCCTGGATCACGGAATCGTACATCAGCTTTGGCTGGATGTACATTAACATCTACCTCAGCAGGTGGGAGATCAATAAAAAGAATAGCGACAGGATAACGATCTCGTGTCATCACATCAGCATAAGCGCCCCGGATAGCGCCCCATAGAAATTTATCACGCACGGGACGCCCATTAACATAAGCAAATTGATGAAGACTATTATTTCGGTTGAAAGATGGCAAACAGGCAAAACCCGTTAAGCGCACTGCTTCGCGTTCAGCATTCAGTGCGATGCTATTAGGGGCGAATTCTTTTCCCATAATTTGCGTAATACGTTGTAATTGTCCTTGAATATTATTTTCTGTAGCGGACAGTTCCATAGATGTTCTGTCTAGTCCTGAAAGAGAAAAGCGGATATGTGGAAATGCGATAGCAATTCGCTTAATCATATCGCTAATAGCATTTGTTTCAGCTCGATCGGTTTTCATAAATTTTAATCGTGCCGGCGTGACAAAGAAAAGATCACGAACTTCAACAATTGTTCCAAGGTTTGCAGCAGCTGGTTTGGGTCCTACAATTTTTCCTGCAGTAACGGAAATTTCAGCAGCGCTCTCAGCATCTTTTGTTCGTGAAATGAGTTTAAGTTTAGCAACAGAACCAATAGAGGGGAGGGCTTCTCCTCTAAACCCAAGGAAGCAGATATTGTGTACGTCATCGGTAATCTTTGAGGTACAATGGCGAGAAACTGCTAAAGTTAACTGATCTGCAGGAATTCCGTAACCATTATCACTCACCTTTATAAAATTTTTTCCACCATTTGCTGTAATAATTTCGATGCGTGTTGCACTAGCATCAATAGCGTTTTCAACAAGTTCTTTGACAACATTTGCTGGTCGTTCAATAACTTCACCAGCGGCGATTTGATTAATAATATTTTCGCTAAGATGGCGTATAATCATAATAAATTCTAACAGGAATCTTAAGGCTTCTATAGAAAATTATGATAACATCATTTGCGCGACATTCAAGAATAAGAGAGTATGGAAGGTATTATTTTTTACAATACCTCCTATTTTATTTTATGTTAACAAATCGGTTGGAAAAAACACAAAAAATAGTTTTTATCACCTTAAAATAGCTTGCACCAATTTATCATCTAGGTCAAAAAAGAAACAATGTAAAAAGGAAAGGCAATATATATGGCGCGTATAAGCGGTATTTTAGCAGATAGTGATATACAAGCTTTGATTGAGAATAACTTTCTCAAGGCTCAGTATCCATTTGATAGATTTCAAATACAACCAGCAAGCCTTGATCTTCGTTTAGGGGAGAAAGCTTATCGTATACGTGCTTCTTTTATGCCGGGCCCTAATACAAAAGTTTTGGATAAGCTTGAACGGTTAAAGTTACATGAGTTTGACTTACGAGACGGAGCCGTTTTGGAAACGGGGTGTGTTTATATTGTTCCTCTTTTGGAAAATTTAGCTTTACCAGAATTTTTATCTGCTGTTGCCAATCCCAAAAGTTCTACAGGCCGATTAGATATTTTTACGCGTGTCATTACGGATAATGCTCAGGAGTTTGATAAAATTTGTGCTGGTTATCATGGTCCTCTTTATTTGGAAATTAGTCCACGCACATTTCCAATTTTGGTGCATAAAGGCTCACATTTATCACAGCTTCGGTTTAGAAAAGGGCAAAGTTATTTAAATGAAGTTGAGTTACACACTTTGCAAAAGCAAGAAACACTGATATCGGAGGATATTCCTAATATTAGCGCTGGTGGTATTGGTCTTTCCATTAATTTAAAGGGAGACGAAAACGGCCTTATAGGTTATCGTGGTAAACATCATACAAGTGTTATTGATATTGATAAACGTGCTGTTGCCCACGTTTTAGATTTTTGGGAACCTCTTTTTGATCGTGGTCAAAGGGAGTTGGTTCTTGATCCTGATGAATTTTATATTTTAGTTTCACGAGAGTCTGTTCATGTGCCTCCGCTTTATGCTGCAGAAATGACTCCTTTTGATCCTTTAGTTGGTGAGTTTAGGGTGCATTATGCAGGCTTTTTTGATCCAGGATTTGGGCATATGGAAGCGGGTGGAAAAGGAGCAAGAGCGGTTTTAGAAGTGCGGAGCCATGAAGTTCCTTTTATCTTAGAGCATGGTCAAATGATTGGCCGTTTGGTCTATGAGCATATGCTTAATCGACCATCAACCCTTTATGGACATGATGTTGGATCACATTATCAAGCACAGGGTTTAAAGTTGTCCAAGCATTTTAAATGAGTTGGAAACTACGAGTTTTGATAACATGTATGCAGAAAGTGTATTTTGGATAAAAGAAAATTTTGTTCTTCGCAAAATTGGCGCCATTCATTCTATTTTTAGTTTCCAAAGTTATTGCATCCCTTGCATTTGAGAGGCATTTTTACTTCTTTTTTTCAAGAGGTTTTATCTATACGAACTTCGTTTATGATGTGCAAAAGAATAGTTTTGATTATTTCATCATGAAAAAATCTAAAATGAAAGAATTTTACTATATTCAATATGTTATTCGTATTTATTGATTATAATAAATCAATAAATTACTAAAATTCAATATAACAGTAACGTATTTGTTTTTCAAAGTAAACATGCGAGATTGGATGCTGCTATTGCTCCATTTTTCTAGAGCTTGAATGACCAGTATATTTTATTTCGTATAAAAATTATCCTTGAAAGCCAATAAAGAAGTTTTTCACTACAGTTTAGTAACAATTTTTTTAATAAACATTGTTCTACTTTTAGTAACTCATTTATAGCTTCAAGATATAAAATATTGCTAGAAAATTATTCAATTCAATATGGAAAGCTTCTACTCGTATGAACATTAAAAAAATTTTTTATGCTTTATGTGAATTAGGCACTGTATATTTTTATAAACTTTCATGAATAAGTAACAGGTCTCAGTTTTGAGTATTGATATAAGAAGATTTCTGGATGTATGCGACAGCTTTATTTCCAGTATTAATAAAGTATTTTTTTATCTTTTGGGGGAGATTATGGTTTATACTTAATGACTACAGGATCTATATTCTTATAACCGATAATTTAAGGATCTTTGGAGGGAGAAACGACTTTAAATTATAACTAATTAAGCTGCGGAGCAATCGCTTTCGAAGAGGTATTCGTTTAAAGAAAGTATAATATTTCAATTGTACATGAACAATATATGAGAGGATACGTTATTAATGATACCCCATACTGTGAGATTTTAAATTTGGATAGGAGAAATAAAGACATTGTTTTTATCAATTAGTTTTTTTAGAAAGTTGCAATCTCTGTTGCTTCTATCTATTCAATAGAGCGTTTTGGGAGAATATCGAGTAGGAAGGTACACGGGTTCGCTTTTATGCGTTTTAGTATGTCTTCTCTTTTTATTTAGGAACAATGGTGCCATCAATGATTATTTCTTCAACACTTGATTATCGTAAGGCGGCAAAGCGTCGTCTTCCTCCCTTTCTTTTTCACTATATTGATGGTGGGGCTTATGCTGAAGAAACGATGCGACGTAACTGTACAGATCTTCAAGCTCTTGCACTGCGTCAAAGGATTCTGAGGCAAGTTGGTGAAGTTGATCTTTCAATCAAGCTTTTTGAACAGACACTTGATTTACCGATTGTACTTGCACCTGTTGGGCTAACGGGCATGTATACACGTCGTGGAGAGGTAGAAGCGGCGCGTGCCGCAGCGGCAAAAGGGATTCCTTTTACTCTATCCTCTGTTTCAGTTTGTCCCATTGCGGAAGTGCAAGAAGCGGTTGGAGGTGCATTTTGGTTTCAACTTTATGTTCTCAAAGATCGCGGTTTCATGCGTGATGCACTAGAACGGGCTTGGTTAGCTGGTGTACGTACGTTGGTTTTTACAGTTGATATGCCAGTTCCTGGTGCACGTTATCGTGATGCGCATTCGGGGATGTCTGGTCCTTATGCTGGATTACGTCGTTTTTTACAAGCGTTTACTCATCCATATTGGGCTTGGAACGTTGGTGTTATGGGGCGCCCCCATGATCTTGGAAATGTCTCCACTTATCTCAAAAAGAAAATTGCATTGGATGATTACGTTGGTTGGCTTGGTGAAAATTTTGATCCATCAATTGGTTGGCATGATCTACAATGGATTCGCGATTTTTGGAAAGGAAAAATGATTTTGAAAGGTATTCTTGATCCAGAAGATGCACGAGAAGCAGTAAAATTTGGTGCGGATGGTATTGTTGTTTCTAATCACGGTGGACGTCAGCTTGATGGTGTATTATCAACAACACGAGCGTTGCCTGCAATTGCGGATGCTGTAAAGGATCATTTGACTATTTTAGCGGACTCAGGTGTTCGTTCTGGTCTTGATGTTGTACGCATGATAGCACAAGGTGCGGATGCTGTTATGATTGGCCGTGCTTTTGTTTATGCGCTTGCAGCAGCAGGTAAGAAAGGTGTTATGCATCTCCTTGATCTTTTTGCCAATGAAATGCGGGTAGCTATGACACTGACCGGTACTCAGACAATCAAAGATATTACACGCAAGAGTTTAGTAAATATAGATGTTTTTAAGCAATGAAAGCAATATGTTATACTGCTTTCAGAAAAAGAAAGTCTTTTTATAGAGGAGCATAATTATATATTTTACAAATATGTTGACAGTTAAATTTAAATAGAAAAGATCAAAAAGCTCCTCTATAAAATCACAGAAAATACTCGGTAATTACAATAATATTAACGCAAAAATCTTAATAATAATAAACACAAAAAAAATACTAATAACATTGCATACATCTTTTACTTACTTTATTAAAAGCTCATTCTATGGATAAAAAGGAACAAGCGCTGATATTAAAGGTAAAACAACTGTTGATATAGAAAAAATAGATATAAATAATGCTGTGAGCATTTTTCCCTCCTATATATAAAAATATAACATGTTAATTACTTCTTTCCCACATTAGCATAAAACGTAAATTTATAAGCTTCATTTAGTTTTATTTTAATATAGAATAATATTAATTATGGTATATAAATAAAATTATTAAAAATGTCAATATGTATTTATTGAAAGCTATAATTATAATAAAAATGGATCTAATAAATAATATTTCTATAATCTATATATTATTTATATTAATTTTATTGGATAATATATTATATGGGTATGATATTGTTTTTATGGAGTACATTTTTAAGCAATGAAAAAAATACCCATCCAATCTTTAAAAAAGCTCGTTTACTGAGAGCAAGACTGCGTGAATTAATGTGCTTTTCTTTCTTATTTTCTTGCATCCTCAATGAGTTATGATGTTTTTGAACTGGCGAACATATTAGGAAGCAGTTGAATATTTTTTGTATAGTATGTCATTGCTAACACTGTTTATGCTTTCTCTATTGATTGCATAATTTATTAAAAATCCAGTTTGTTTTTATTGCAGATGGGGTCGTTAGGTATTCCTAATGATACAAATTGGCATAGAATGTTTTGTTCTATAAGCGATTTAACAATTGCATCTCTAGGCTTCTCCATTGATACTATGCTCTTCACAGACAATAACAGATTGGTGAGATTGGCATAACTCTAGCACAGATATATTATCTCAAAGTTGAATTGTTGGCACACTTGTAAACGTTGGGATAACTTTATGTTTTTTGAAGCTCTACAGCAATATCAAGACAAATCTGAACAGGTTCTTCAGTAGCAAGTAAGAGAACACCTTTCCCTTTTTAAACAGAAGTTTTTCTGATATCAATTTTTAAAGCATTTTTATGAATATTCATAACAGCGTGTTTTTCAAATCTATATAAACGGGTACAGGATTACTCAGAGTGGAAAAAATTACAGTTTCCATTTGATCGAATTACTCTCATAAGTAATTGGATAATATTTACTTTATCGCTGAATAAAAAAGAAAAGTTTTCTTTCTTTAAATAGAGGATGTGTTGTCATCTAGCCAATAGGGATAGTTTGCGAGAAATTTGTTCGATGCAAGACAACTTAACATTGCAGCTACTTTTTATCATTTGAAGCTGTGAAAAGAAGGCTAAGATAGATGAAAGAATGTAAAAAATAATGGATACATTTTAAGATAAAAAATTATAATTCTGTTAATTCCACAACAGTTGCTGCTGATATTGGTAACAAAAGAAATTTGACTAAAAAAATTATCAAAATTATTGAGGATATTTCTCATAGCATGTAGACTAAATCTTTTGTTGGTATGGCTGGGATTTTCTTTGAGCAGAAATTGATTCTATCCCCTGAAATCAGCAATAATCTCTCAGGTGATGTCGTAAACTTTTTGGGGATGTTACAACGCTACTATCGTCCTTTTATGAAAAATGCTAGCATTTCAGATGAGTAGCTGTGAGGAGTTTCAACGTTTAATACAGCAAGAGCCAGCAACTCTCACGGATTTAGAACAGGCTTCAAGGTTTTTATATTTACAGCGATTAAGTTTTAGAGGGAAGGTAAATCGTACGATGAGAGTTGAAATCCGTCGTAGCGCGTGGGTTTAAGTCTTTCCAATTTGAAGGCGTGCTAAAACTTATTTGCCTTTGTTTAGCAGGTGTTAGCATTGAACATTTAAACTGGTCTGATTTTATTGTGCGTTATGATCATCTAAAAACTTGTTTTATCTTTCACCACTTTATTGTGGTTCTGAAGGTTATTCCAGAAAAGCTTTTTATAAGCGGGAGAATTATCAGCCGATGTCTAAGCTGCTTGCATAAATAAAAGGGAGGTTTCTTTTGTCTTTAAACAATATGCTAGAAATTCAAAAAACTTTAGTTAACTTCATAAAAGAGATGACATCATCTTATACAGATTGCTCTTCAAATAATACAATTTCTGGTAAGGAATGAGGCATCACCAATTTTGATTTCTAAAAAAGAAACAATACGCATTAAAGAGTCTTTAAATTTGTAGACTTTTTGAGAATCCTTTCAGAATCTTTTGAAAAAAGTGAACTGATAGAAGATTTGCTATCAAAATATAGAAACTTTTCTAGCAAGTTACGAATAAATCTAAAAATATATATTAAATATAAAAAACAGAGTGACATGCTTGTAGACTGGGCTTTAGAAACAAGAATCAAAATGTATAAAGATGCATAGAGGCAAGATTGGTACAGATCATTTTTATGATTCAATAAAAAATAAAAACTAAAGAAAAAATTCTATATCAAAAATTTAAGGTGGTTTAAAAGGTGGACGGGCAATGCATAGAAGGATGAACGAGAAGGTGAATTAGGTGAGGGCGATTTATAGATTATCAGCATCTTTTGTAAAAGTATCTTCCTAAGGTAAATATTGTGATGAAGTAAGATTGTGGTTGAATGTTCGAAAAGATAATACGCACTCTTAATTTTTCCGTTATACACATCACAATAAACGCCGTGAAAGGCACGTTACAAACTTTCTCTAAAAGCAGCATATGAGTTTGCAAGATATTACAGTGATATTTTAAAAGAAGGTAATGGTCCCATTTTATTTCAGGAACAAGTTATCTTACAACAGCAAAGCAATATTTTTCAAGAAATTGCAAAAACGGCTTTTGAAAGCAAAAAAGCAGAGTTGAAAAATGAAGGTAAAAACGGTTGCTGGTTTTCTCCACTAGAGTTTCATGTTATTTCCCACATAGGGAATTTACTACAGAAAAATTAACAGCCAATATCACTCACAATGTTTTTGCGCCACTTTAGCATGAAAAAGCAGATACCGTGCGAAACTATTTGTCTTATCTTCAACATCATTATTACAATTAGAAAACTGAAACAACGTCATTCACAAATCACATAAAAGCTGTCCATTATTCATTATACAATCCCGTAGATTGTTTTTCTTAAGCATGCCAAACCCTATTTTGTTGAAGACAGAACGTTGTTTATCATTAGTTCTTTGAACGACGATAGCAGTGCAATCCGTAAAATCTTTTCTCATCTTCTTTTGGTAGGATAACAAAGATGCTCTTAGAATACATCAATAGACTCAATCACTTTATACAAATATAACCTTGTTGAATTCTTTCGCTTCAACTCAGACATCTCCGTCACTCTAATTAAATCCAATCGACCACCAGAGTGTTTTTATCCTTTAAGTTCTTTTACTTTTAATCTGAATATATCGACCTCTTTCAAATCTTTTCATTGATTAATGTTTCAGAGGAATTGTATCTTTAGCACTTTATTTTCCGTTTATGTCTCCAACCACATAGACCTGCACCTTGTTCATTATGTTTTAAATATCTCTCGCCAAATTTGGATTAATCACATTGATATCTTGTCGATTCAAATAAATTGGCAGCCATCCAATACAAGAAGTTCGTTCATTCGTCGCGCAGCCAGTTAGAAAGCTTAGTACGCATAGCAGCATCACTTTTCTTATTAATCTTCATTTTCTACCTTAAGCCGTGTTGTCCTATCTTGAAAGCTTCCTTTGTTTGCTTTTGCTTCTCAACTTGTTTCCCAAGAAAAAAGGCTTTCACTAAAGCTATAAGAAAAGTTGCTATGGTCACTGACGTCATTGTTAGATATTTTTTTATCCATAAGATCATAGGCGGTGTTCTTGAAAGCGTTTAGCAATGTATACCATAGCTGTACAAGCAGCTAAAACCATAATGCCTGCTAAAACCCATTGAACAGGACCATTTCCTGAAAAAAGCCCTCCAAGCCCTGAAAAAGAACCTATGATTGGTGCAAGAGCTTCTACTTTGCAAATACCTGTCACACCTTCTGATTCTACTACATGATAATTTGGGGCAACATGAGATCCTTTCGCCCATAATCCTGCTTCGGCTGCTCGGCGATTGACAAGACCTTGGATACGTTTTCCTCCTACTCTTGTCCATTTTTGCAATTCAGTTGGTACCACTTCATATGCACCTTTATTGAGCTTTTTTAAAAGTGTAGAATTGCAAAAGGCTGTTATTCCTACGTTATAGCAAAATGATACTAATGCCGCGAATTGTTCATTGTTTAAAGGAACGGTAACGGCTTTTTCAACAACGAGTTCACACTCTCTCAAATCCTGACAAAGGATTTTTTCAGCTTCTTTTTCCGTAATTTGCATGTCTTTGTGGACGCTTGGAGCACCAGCAGCATTTGTATGTCCATAACCAATTGTCCATACACCACCAGAATATTCATAAGCCGATAAACGTAAGCCTTCCAATTGCTTAATCAATGCAAGCCCTTCTTTTGATATTTTTCGCATTATTCTTACCTATAAAAAAACTACACAAAGCAGGATATGAATCGAAAACTTACATCTACTCATTTTTAAGAACAGAACAGCGAAAGGGCATAATAAATTCAAAATCTCCATAGTGAGTTATGTTAAAACCCATATCGTTTTTTGAACAAATATTATGCTAAACACCATTCATTTTGCAGCAATTGATCTCCATCTCAATATAATAACTTTATAATAAATCCATTTATAATCAGATAGATTTTACTCATAAATTCTTACAGTTGATCCAGAATGATTTAGAAGAACTTTACTTAAAAAAACTTCAATAATCCTGATGAAAAAAAGCATTTTTTAACAAAAAAATAAGAGATATAATAAGTAATGAAATAATAGGTATTGATTTTCAAGTAATTGCATAACCCATAACTTACACCATAGAATTATTTTCATAAAAACAAAAAAACATTACAGTTGAATATTATAGATCTACAAATTATCTTAGAATCAATACGATATACACATAACGTATTATACATATTTAATCAAAAAATCTATAGTGAATTTAACTGTTATTTATTTTTTCCTCTAATTGCTTAATTTTCTTAAAAAATATCTTTATGAAGGATTTTAAATAAAATGTTATATAAAAACATAATCGATATTTTCTCCCTCTCTAGTAGTCTGTTTCCAACTAAAACAATATAGTAGTGGAGCATATTCAATATATGGACCAATGATATTGGATAGTGTTGTAAAGAATATTGTATTGTAATAAACTTGAATGATGATTTCGGTTTCATATATTTTTCCATATGAATAATGCTTTCGTCTTTTTCATATGAAGTGTTTTATGGGGCATTCGGGGACAATGGTATCATCTTTGTCTAGTGTTGTATTGGCTACGTTTCCAGAAGCGTCTTAAACAAATCAATCAAGCTATTGAAATCTTTTTAGAGGCAATAGTACAAGAGATACAAAAGATTTTAACAAAAAGCCGCTTGAAGATATGGGAGGTTCTCTCCTCCTAGCATCTCCGCCCATTTACATAACATAAAAAAGAGAAAGGTAATGAGATGATATTTGATGATGGCGATAGATATGTAACAACCCGTGAATGTGTACAGCTTTTTAGTGTATCCACAACAACGATTCGCAATTGGGTGCTTCAGGGGTTGTTTCCGGAGCCATATAAGCTAGGGAGAGCGGTGAGGTGGAGAAAGAAAGAGATCTTAGCCTTTACTCCAAAGAAATAAGAACAAATTAGGTAAAATTATATAAACTGTAGAAGGTGGTCTTCAAACAGATAATTAAATAAAAATCCATATGTTCTAATATGAAAAAGAGAAAATGCGGTGCCGCATGCCGGATTCGAACCAGCGACCCCATCATTACGAATGATGTGCTCTACCAACTGAGCTAATGCGGCATAGGTTTGTAAATCAATGAGACAAAACTAATTTGAGGGTAATAGCTAAAAGTACGTATAAAAGCAAGAATGCATTTTTTCAATAATTTATAAAATATGATAATAATTTGCAGGAGAAGTATGTAAAAGTCAGAGGACAGTATTCTTTGATCTTAATACTATAAATGCTTTCCAATTTACGATAGCACTCAAATTAAGAAGCTGGGAATGTAGATCCTTAGGATGGAAAATGGTGTCAAGATAACTTAGTAAAGATAAAAACATTTCTGATTCTTAAGAAAGAAATTTGTTGAATAAGTGATTAGGAAAATAAAGATCATTATAAACCCTTTATAATGTGCAAATAAGATGAGTAGAATTAGTTGAAAAGTTACTTCTCATTTTTAGGGGAAGAAAAAGGGGGAGGATTAATAAAATTAATCACGTTTTTTTATTTAAGATGGAGTAAGAATCATGTCGGATGAAGATCGGCTGATAGAACTAGAAATAAAGCTAGCTTACCAAGAAAAATTCATTGAGGAACTTTCTCGAGTGGTAACGAATCAATGGAAAAGTTTGGATGAGATATCTAAAAAAGTTGATGTTTTAGCGAGACGATTTTCAGATTTAAAAGAACAGAGTGTTACTGAAGCTGTTATTTTACCATTTTCTCAATAGGGAGAAGGTGCTTAAAAATTTTTCTACTAATAGTCTCTTGGATTTTTTTAGATGTAATAGGGTGGATATCACAATGGGAGGAAGGTGCAAAATGTTCTTTATTACAATTGCAATTATTTACAGATTAGTTTTTATTTAACGCATTTTGTTAGATTTGTAGAATAATTTTTATAAGCTTCTTCATTAATTTCAAGAAGTTCCAATTTTATAAGGAGTGCTGATATTAGAAGACGTTTTTTATATGTGATTTCTAGTACTAAAATTAAGAAAAGTTTTTGTAGAGTATAAAAAGCATCCATAAAAATATATGAACTTCAATATGTTAAGTTTTTTCTGTACAGAGTTTTCTATAGATGGGAGTTAGATTTATTCGCTAATTTTTTTAAAGTGATACAAATGAAGTGATGTTATCGTTATCTATAGAAATCATAAGTGAGCGCGTATATTTATAATAAAGCGTTTTAATCCATTCTGATGATCAAGTTATTTTCAGTTGTTTTAATCGGGTGAGGTGCTCTAAGCGATATCGGTTGTGTATAGTACAAAGAGCTCTAGAAGTCTTTTTCAAGATTAAATATATTCTTCGTTATATGTATATGATATTTTGTGAAAAGGTTTTTGTTTTTCGTAATTTAAGATACAAAATACTATTGCTAAAGCACCAAAGATAAACCATGCTGGTAAATAAGTGAGAGTAATGCAAATTGAAGACAGAAAATCAGGCATTACTTTGCATAGAGATTGATTAAGGTGGTAGACATCTGTTTGCAGAAGGTTTATTAAAATTTTATTAAAGGGGGTTGTTGTCCAATGTGATGTGATTACAGAGTGTGCGTTATCAATGACCAATGCTATAATGGTTAGTGTAACGAAAATGAAGGACATTAATTTAAATAAATAGTGGAGCATATTTTTTCTTAAAACTTCAACGGGGCATATGTATAATGCACAAAAAAATAAGGAGTTGCATTATGATAAGAAAATAGGTTTACGTTTGTTTTGTGTTTTTTGAAAAAGGTGCCTAATTTTTCGATAAAAGTTGAGGTTAGGTTCAACAAAAGTAATGAGGCATGATGTTTGAAAAAAAGCACAATGAATTGAAGCGTAGCCTTCAAAATCGCCATATTCAAATGATTGCTTTGGGTGGCGTTATTGGGACGGGACTTTTTTATGGATCAACCGAGGCAATTCAATTAGCTGGTCCCTCAGTCATTTTATCTTATCTTGTCGGCGGGCTTATTATGTATTTCATTATGCGAATGCTTGGTGAAATGTCAGTAGAAGAACCGTCTTCAGGAGCATTTAGTTTTTTTGCTTATAAATATTGGGGGAGATTAGCTGGTTTCATAACAGGTTGGAATTATTGGTTTCTTTATATTCTTGTGAGCATGGCTGAACTTACAGTGATAGGGTTTTACCTTGATCATTGGATTTTGATTGATCACTGGAAGGCATCTTTCGTTGTTCTTTTATTTGTTACATTCATTAACTTGTTTAATGTTCGTTTTTATGGAGAATTTGAATTTGCTTGCGCTTTGATCAAAGTGGTTGCTGTTATTGGTATGATTATTTTGGGAATTTTTCTCATTGTCACTGGACTAGGGGAAAATCAAGCGAATATTCATTATCTTTGGGACCATGGCGGTTTCTTCCCTTATGGAGCAGTAGGGGTTGTTTTAGCGACTTCTGTAGTAATGTTTTCTTTTGGAGGAACAGAGCTTATTGGTATTGCTGCTGGAGAGGCATCTGATCCACAAAAAACAATTCCAGCGGCTATCCGTCAAGTTATGTGGAGAATTATAATTTTTTATATTGGTTCTATCAGCGTTATTATGATAATCAGCCCTTGGAATATGATTGGAAAAAATGGTAGTCCTTTTGTTACAATTTTCGAGACTATAGGAATTCCTGCTGCTGGTCATATTTTGAATTTTGTGGTGATTATGGCTGCTATTTCTGTTTACAATAGTGGCATTTATTCTAATGGACGTATGCTTTATAGTTTAGCTGTACAAAAAAATGCACCACATATTTTTAGTAAACTGAGTGCTGCTCGTGTTCCTTATATTGCTATCCTTTTTTCATCATTCTGTACGGTGTTGATTGTCGTTGTTAATGCTCTTGTTCCTGATAATAGTTTCATGCGGATCATGGCTCTTGCAACTGCAGCAGCAGTGATTACTTGGGCTATTATTGTTATTGTTCATTTGAAATTTCGCAATGCACATAAGAACAAAAAAGGCGACTTTACTTATGCGTTTGGTTTATATCCTTACGCTAACTATCTTTGTCTCTGCTTTCTTGCTTTATTATTTTGCATTATGTTTATCAGTGGTTTTGGGCAAAATGGATTGATGACTCGACTTTTTGATATGATAGGAATAAGCGTGCCTTTTCTTGAAACATATATTCCTGTACAGATGCCTGATATGAGTTTGGCAGTCATTATTATTCCTCTATGGTGCTTATTATTACTTTTAGGTTATAAACTGAAACGATAGAGAAAGAAGAGCTAATAAAAGGGATTGATTGGAATAAATCTTGGGGACTATAAAATTTGATGAGGTAACACAAGTTTTTGGTGATTTGTGTGTTTTAAAAAATATTACTGTACAGCTTACCGAAAAACGAATTGCTGTTATAGGTGCGAATGGTTCTGGAAAAAGTACATTTGTTCGTCTTATTAATGGACTCCAATTACCATCTCACGGTTTTGTAAGCGTTGATGGGCTTGATACCAAGCGCGATGCAAAAGCAGTAAAGCGTAAAGTTGGATTTGTATTTCAGAATCCCGATAATCAGATTGTTTTACCATTAGTTGAAGAGGACTTATCATTTGGTCTCAAAAATTTAAAGCTTAGTAAAGATGAAATTAAGGAGCGTGTAGATGAAATTTTACAGCGCTATGAACTTCAAGACTTCAGAAATCACGCTGTCCATTTATTAAGTGGTGGGCAAAAACAACTCGTTGCTATTTCCGGTGTAGTTGCAATGAAACCAGACTACATTATTTTTGATGAGCCGACGACATTACTTGATTTGCGAAATAAGCATCGCGTTACGCAAGTGATAGAAGAATTACCACAAACGGCAATAGTTGTATCGCATGATTTGGAGTTTTTGAAAAAGTTTGATAGAGTGCTGGTTTTTGATAAGGGGGAGATAGCAATTGATGATGTACCTTTTGTTGCTATCAAGGAGTATATAAGAAGAATGTCATGATCGGTTTATATATTCCAAGGGATACGTTTATTCATAGGTTAAGTCCTGGAGTTAAGTTATTATTTCTTGCGGCGTGTGGAACTTTTATAATAATGGTTTCTTCCATAGCGCTTCTTGGGTTATTTTTGTTGTTGGTCATCTTATTCTATAGAGTCGCCAAGGTCCCTTTCAAAACTGCGATAAAGCAATTTAAATCGATGGGATTGCTTTTAGTTCTTTTATTTGTATTTCAAACTATTTTTAGCGGTTGGCTTACGGGGGTTGAGGTCATATTACGTCTTGTTATCCTCTTTTCTTTATCATCACTTGTTTCATTCACAACAAAAGTTTCAGATATGGTGGATGCAATTGAAGTCGGGCTTCAGCCTTTTTGCTGTTTTGGTATAAATCCATCAAAAGTGAGTATGGTTATCTCTATGGCGATCAGGTTTATTCCTCTTTTGAGTGAAAAGTTTAATGAGGTACATGAAGCACAGCAAGCACGGGGACTTAATACTAACATTGTCGCTCTTGCGATACCTTTAATTATACGAACCATAAGAATGGCTTCAGAAGTGGCTGAAGCATTGGAAGCGCGTTCTTATGATGCTGATACCATTGATACAGCATCTCATAATAATCAAAGTTTTTTATAGTGAAAGAAGAATCAAATGAATACAAAAGATTTAGTTTATATTGCTTTATTTGCCGCTATTTATGCTATTTTGGGACTTTTCCCTTCTATTTATCTTCCTTTTCTTCTAGGGGTACCTATTACAGCTCAATCGATGGGACCGATGCTAGCAGGGTCTATTCTTGGGGCAAAAAGGGGTGCTTTAGCGTCACTCCTTTTTCTTATTCTTGTTGCGATTGGATTACCTCTGTTACCTGGTGGTCGCGGTGGGATCAGTGTCTTTTCAGGGATTGCAAGTGGTTACTTAATAGGTTTTCCATTTGCTGCATTTTTTATTGGTTTAATGGTAGAATTGTTTTGGAAGCGGTTAAATTTTATAACATTATTTGTGATAAATACTGTTGGTGGCATTGGGATAGTTTATTCTTTTGGTGTTCCATGGACAGCGTATATGACCAAAGTCTCTTTACTGAAGGTTTTAATGGCTTCATCAGGTTTTTTGATAGGCGATTGTTTAAAAGTGTTGATTGCATCCTTTGTTGCACTCGCGATTAAAAGATCTGTTCCTCTCATTCATTCAAAGCATAATAAGAACAAGCTAAAATAAATGTATTATTTTGTTATGCTGTTATTATATGATATTCATGTATCACAATAAGTTTACTGAATTTAACCATAGTAATCTATGATGTAATTAAACATTGTAGAATCCAATGTGATTTATATAAGTGATATTATTAAAATAAATTATTATAGTATTTTTCTCTATATCTAAGGCATTTAAAGTGTACTTTTATAAATCTGATACTTTTTATTAATTATACAACAATAGCAAAAGTTTTTTCATAGTGAAGGAATAATTCAGTGAATACAAAAGATTTAGTTTATATTGCTTTATTTGCCGCTATTTACGCTGTTTTGAGTCTTTTTCCTCCTATTTATTTTCCTTTTTTGCTGGGTGTCCCTATTACAGCTCAGTCTATGGCTCCGATGTTAGCAGGCTCTATACTTGGAGCGAAAAGGGGAGCTTTAGCATCACTTCTTTTCCTTGTTCTTATTGCGATTGGGTTACCTCTATTGCCTGGTGGTCGTGGTGGAATTAGTGTTTTTTCAGGAGTTACGAGTGGTTATCTGATTAGTTTTCCATTTGCTGCATTTTTTATTGGTTTAATGGTAGAATTGTTTTGGAAGCGGTTAAATTTTATAACATTATTTGTGATAAATACTGTGGGCGGCATTGGGATAGTTTATTCTTTTGGAATACCATGGGTAGCTTATATGACTCAGGTTCCTTTGCTGACGGTTTTAATAAGTTCATTAGGTTTTTTGGCTGGTGGTTTCTTGAAAGTGCTGATTGCATCCTTTGTAGCGTTGACCATTAAAAAAATCGCTCCTCTCATTCATTCTTAAAAAGGGGTAGTTCTGTACTGAAGAACAATTTTTACCAAATGTATGTGGATTAAAAAGTACCACGGAATACCATTCTGTTTTATTTACTTTTTATTGGTATTTTTATCTGTATAGCTCTCAAAGGTAGCCATACGAAAGTTGAATATTTCGGCACCAAAATTTATTTTTTGCTTTCAGGAGCAGACCCCTAAATAGTCAATTAATATCATTTTATTCAACATGCTTGTAAGTTTTATTCGATTTGCATATTATATGCATAACGCCTTAGGATTATTTATTATTTTTTTAATATTTTCAGTTAATTAATCAATAATTTTTAAAGTATTAAATTATATTAATTGTACAAAAACATCGATAATTCAGTGTTCATTTAAAACTCTTGATGTACATAATACCCTTATAAATGTGTTAATATAAGGTATAAAAATAAGATTTGAGTGGGATGAAGCTAAAACAAAAAATAATCTTAGAAAGCACCGTGTAAGTTTTGAAATGGCTGCATGTGTTTTTTCGGACCCATTCTCCATAGCTAAACAAGATCGTATTGAAAACGGAGAGTATGGTTAGCAAGCTTTAGGGCTCATAGATGTTTTTTTATTATTATTCGTAGCGCATACTGTCCATGACGATAAAGATGGCATAGAGGTAATCCGTATTATTTCAGCACGGCGAGCCAACTTGAAAGAAAGGAAACGTTATAAAGAAGAAAGTTCGTTATGAAATTGAGGTAGGTAACTTATCACCTTTGACAGATAAACAGAGAGTTGAAGTTGATAAACTGGCTGTAATGCCGGACAGTACAATTGATCATAGAGATATTTCGTCACTCAATGATGCATTCTGGAAAAACGCCGTTCTCAATCCATTCTATAAACCAACGAAAACTGTTGCTAACTGTGCGTGTGGATTCAGACATGCTAGCGTGGCTTAAAAGTCAAGGAAAAGCAAAATAAACCTCATTAGCAGAATTTTTTAGACACTAATTCCTCTAACTGTTGGCAAATTTTAAGCCTATTTTACTCTGCCTGCACGGTCATCTCAAGATTGTTGTAGTTGAAGGTGTGATGGAAGATATTACCCTTGATGGGCATAAAGTTGGAAGGAAATCTCAAGGAGAAATCACCACGGCTTTTCCAAACCTTATTGGGAAGCCGACCAATCTGCGCCAGATAGAGCAAGGGCTTG
>NZ_JBHIMN010000049.1:0-695 GCF_042194155.1 Bartonella sp. MR63HLJHH | reverse complement strand
TTGATTTTTGCATTGCCATAAGCACGCCCCCAGATCGTTGCACAATATGAGATTTTAGCATTGCCATAAACAGAGCCATAAATCTCACAAGAGCCACTCACACAAGCATTCCCATAAACCTTGCCATAAATTTTTGCACGACCATTAATAACAGCATAATTATAAATTTTTGCATGGCTATAAATACAGGCCAAGCCAGAAACCTTGGCATGACCATAAACGCGTGCATAACTAAAAACCGTAGCATCATAAGAAACATGCGCATGGTCATAAATATGAGCATCAGCAAGAACGCGGGCACTACCATTCACATGAGCATTACCATAAATATTGCCATAAACATGAGCATTGCCATAGACAAAAGCATGGTCATAAACTTTAGCATATTGAGAGATAAAAGCTTTTCCATAGACTTCAGCATTGCCATAAACTTGACCACAGACTTGAGAATAATGGCGTATTTTTGCATCATCATACACTCTTGCATGACCATAGACACAAGCCTCATCATACACCCAGCAATTGCCATCATGGGATAGGTTAACTTCCTTTTCAATAAAGCCGCCTAAAGACCCCGCCTTTATATCATCAAAATCTTTTAAAGCTTTAATGCGATAAAGGTTTATAATATTTCGAGTAAGAGCATGTTTGATTTTTTTGATTTCACTGGTTAATTCATATTTTTTGCACATAGA
>NZ_JBHIMN010000048.1:0-699 GCF_042194155.1 Bartonella sp. MR63HLJHH | reverse complement strand
TATGATAATGCCCATGTTTTTTGTAATGCTTGGATTAAGGATTATTCAAGTATCTATGGTCATGCCAAGGTTTCTGGCTCGGCTCGTGTTGGTTGCTTTGTAAGAATTTATGATCATGCCAAGGTCTATGGCAAATCAAATATTGATCATCATGTGCAAATTTATGGCAATGCTGTTGTGAATAGCCGTGCAAAAATTCGTAATGATATCTGTGATGATAATCAGTCACTAAAAGACGCTGCTTAAATAACGCGTGGGCGCGGTGGGGGCGCCCTCCTTTAAATATCTCATTTAAAAATTTAAATCCCTTTATAAAGGAATTGTGCTCATGCAAAAGAAGTTTGCACTCACAAATGAAACGCGTGTATTTGGTAAACATGTTCTCTACCGTATTAAAGCATTAAAAGATTTTGCTGATATCAAAGCAGGTACCTTAGGCGGCTTTATTGAAAAGGAAGATAACCTCTCTCATGAGGGAAATTGCTGGGTCTATGATGAGGCTCTTGTGTTTAAAAATGGTCACGTTTATGAAAATGCAAGGGTTTTTGGCAATGCTGTCACTTGTGGTCATATCTATGGTCATGCGCGGGTTTATGACAATGCTATCGTTGCTGGCTATATCTATGATAATGCCTATGTTTATGACAATGCTAGGGTTTATGAAAACGCTCGTATAGCAAATAACGTGCATGTTTTTGA
>NZ_JBHIMN010000047.1:0-743 GCF_042194155.1 Bartonella sp. MR63HLJHH | reverse complement strand
TTGGGCACAGGGGTTGCTACGTCTTTAGGCGGTGGCGCCAAGTATGAGAATGGTGCATGGACTGCTCCTACATTCACGGTTAAATCGGTTAAGGATGATGGTACTGAAGAAGAGAAGAAGTATACTACTGTTGCAGAAGCTTTTGCTGATGTTGGTACATCTTTCACGAATATTAAAAACGATATTACCAATGTAAAAGGTGATAGTCTTGTTAAGTGGAATGAAGAGAAGAAACTGATCAAGATTGGTGGCGAAAAAGATGGTACGACAATCACTGTTGCTGATAAGGATAGTAAGGCTCGAACTCTCTCTGGTGTGAAGGATGCAGAAAAGAGCGACGAAGCGGTTAATAAAGCCCAGCTTGATAGAAATGTGGATGCACTTACGAATGAAATTAATGACGTGCGTTCAGTAGCAGTTTTCTACGATACGGAAGAAGATACAGAAGAGGTCAGTACACTTACCAGAACAGCACCTAAAGCGAAACAAAACAGTGTGACTTTTGGAGATCCGAGCAAGGGTCAGGTTGGATTGCATAATGTTGCTGCTGGTAAGATTGCCAAGGATTCACATGATGCCGTAAATGGTGATCAGCTTCATTCATTGGGCGACAAGGCTGCGACATATTTTGGTGGTGGTTCAACATTTGCAGATGGTGCTTTTACAGCTCCGACTTATAAGATCTCTAATATTACTGACAATGGTACAGTAACGACTAGTTCATATAACGATGTTGGTTCAGC
>NZ_JBHIMN010000046.1:0-789 GCF_042194155.1 Bartonella sp. MR63HLJHH | reverse complement strand
TCAAGGAGAAATCACCACGGCTTTTCCAAACCTTATTGGGAAGCCGACCAATCTGCGCCAGATAGAGCAAGGGCTTGATCAAATCAATCGGCTTTTCTCACGCCAAGCCACCATTAATCTTGGTGCGGGTAGCAATTCGGGTGGTTCAATACTCGATGTTCATATTGAAAAACAGAAACCTTGGCTTATTACACTTTCCAGCGATAATCTTGGCGCTAAAGCAACAGGGCTTTATCAAACGCGCTTGAGCCTTTCTTTTGATGATCTGTTAGGGATCAATGATCAATGGTCGTTTAGCTATCAGCGCTCCATGGATGGTGGTCCGTATCATTTTTCTCACAAGCGTCCCAATAGTGATACTCTAACGGGATCATTTTCTCTTCCCTATGGCACTTGGACAACAGGTTTTGATGGGACGTGGAGCCAATATCATTCAAGTGTTAAGGGGATATTTTCCGATATTATGACTGCGGGTAAGTCTTTATCGCTGACACCGTGGATTTCACGGGTTATCGACCGTGATCAAGAGGGAAAGACCTGGCTTACAGGACGCTTAACATGGAAATATTCTGATAATTTTATTATGGGCAGTCGGGTTGATGTTTCCAGCCGTAAATTGGCTATTGCAACCTTTGAGCTTGATCACTCGCGCAAGTGGCTTGGAGGAGAATTAAGCGCGCATATAGGGTTTCATAAGGGTTTGGCAATTCTTGGCGCTTATGATGATAAAGAGCAAGAGAATGCAACAAAGAATGCACCCAAAGGGCAATTTTCCAAATTGTCTTTTTC
>NZ_JBHIMN010000045.1:0-795 GCF_042194155.1 Bartonella sp. MR63HLJHH | reverse complement strand
CATTAAGGAGAGCTACTGGTCCTTGACTCTTATTGCCGCCCAAAGACACACTGTTATAATTGACAGTGCCATCTGCACTTTTATCGTAAAGAACTGCAAAAGCACTTCCCTCTTTAATATTATTAATACTGTTACTAATATCTGCTATACGGCCATCCAGTTGTTCTTTATTAACAGCTTCATCATTATTAACCGCTGCCTTCACACCGGAAATTGTACGAGCACCACCTGATTTGTTCGCAACATTGATTTGAGTTCCACCTGTTGCCTTACCAATGGTGATAGTATCTGCATCTCCTTCCTGCTTGACAAGGCTATTTTTCGTCGCATTCGTAATCTGATTTTGGATATTCGTGATAGAATTATCAACAGCATTAAAAGTAGATTCAAAATCATTATGTGGCTTACCCTGAATAGTGTAAGTGGGAGCCTTACCGTTAGATACGTCTGCACCTCCACCAAAATACTTCGATGTATTTTGAGAAATTTTTGCTAGATCATTCGTAACAGTAGTAACATTCTGATTAGTAGCAAAGAGCTGCGAACCATTTACAGCATCCGTTGAGTTAGCAGAAATATCTCCATTAGCAAGAAACTTAATTTTTCTATTGGTTCTTTCCTCTCCATGCTGTGCTACAAATGCCTGATCATCATTGCTCCACAACAAGGCGTCGCCTTTAACTTCTTGTGTAATATTATTGATTTTTTGTGTAAAATCATTTGTCACATTCGTTAAATGATCATTCACATTCTTTACATTTGCATCAAGACCACTCAAAGCGTCACCAACATTTT
>NZ_JBHIMN010000044.1:0-813 GCF_042194155.1 Bartonella sp. MR63HLJHH | reverse complement strand
GGCATCCCTTTTTTTTCATGGTCAAAAATTTTCATATCAAGTTCGCGTCTTTTCCTTTTGATAAGTGATTGCTCAGCCTTACGTAAATGCGTTATCGTTTGTATCGTTATAGATTCATTTTGGATCATGGCTAATGAACCATCGATATGTGCTTGAAGATCTGCAATATCTTTCAGGTTTTCTTTTGTTTGAAGAGCATCAAATAGACTTTTGAGGTATTTAAAACGATTTTCTACTTTTTCAAAACTTTTCAAAGTTATAGCTTTATTTAGTAGCGAAAAAAATTCTAAACGCTCAAAAAGCAACTTGCCCATTCGATTAAAAGGCTCAGAAATTTTGTCTTCGTCCTTCAATACCTTTTGATATGATTCCCTTGAAAGCTCATCTTTCTTATAGAGCGATTCTGGTTCTTTGAGAAAAAAACTAGAAAAGTCTATTTTCTGAGGTGCAGTTTTCTGACTCTTTGTTATAGCTTGATAGTTTTTTTCTGTTTGCGAAAGTTGTTCTTTTTTCAACTCAAGCTGTTTTTTTAAGAGCTCAATAATTTCCCCTTTTTTTAATAGATTAATAAGCTCCAGATATTCTGCTGGTGAAGCAGCTGGTGATGAGGAGGCGAAAGATACGCTTATACTTGCGTCATTTGCATATGCTGGAGCTAGATTCAGCATTCCCCAAATGGTAATCATTCCTGTTATAATAAGAATCTTTCTCATATACTTGCTCGCTTGATTTCGTTAGGGATTGTTTTATTAATAGGCACACGGTTCCTATCATTGGGCTGTTTGAGCTTTGGTGCT
Source organism: Bartonella sp. MR63HLJHH (assembly GCF_042194155.1). Taxonomy (NCBI): domain Bacteria; kingdom Pseudomonadati; phylum Pseudomonadota; class Alphaproteobacteria; order Hyphomicrobiales; family Bartonellaceae; genus Bartonella; species Bartonella sp. MR63HLJHH. The sequence goes on along the minus strand of NZ_JBHIMN010000044.1, from coordinate 16 downwards.
AATACACAAGCCGATA
>NZ_JBHIMN010000043.1:0-827 GCF_042194155.1 Bartonella sp. MR63HLJHH | reverse complement strand
TCATAGCAGTGGGTGACAGTGGAAGCTTTCCATGGACCATTGATTTCGCCACGAAACCCTTGAAGAAGCAGAGGTTGATCCGCCATGATTTCTGGTCGCCCCTCAAGGGTCAAAGAACCACTGCCCACAGCACGACAAAGTCGGTCTGATTCTGATGCAGCAGCAGCCAAAGCCTCTTCCTTGCTGGTGTAACAAGTGCGAAGACGCCGCACGGGACCGCTAAACCCTGTATGATGTTTGACTTGGCATTGCTGCCCTTTTGAACGATCAAAATAAGAAGCTTCAATGGTGCCATATTGCGTGCGTGGCTCTAACGTGAATTCCCAACTTGAACAGTCATGCTTATGGATGTCGAGTGCTGGTAAATTGTCACCGCTTAAAAATAAAAACTTATTGTCCTTGATTAAAAAGCGTGCCTGCATACGGTCAGCAAGGCGGGTTAGAAAATCAACAGCCGATTGATCTGTGCGAATCACATAAGGCAAAGTTTGTTGAGTGAACTGGGGACTGACCTTTGCTTGATAGCCATGGCGTTTGGCGAGTGTCTCAACAATTTCACCAACAGTTTTGTGATCAAAATGCTCACTCGCCTGTTCTTTGAGCTCTTTACGCATCGAGGCACTTTTGCCACAAATGCGCAAAATCTCTCCATCACTGCCCCCACAACTTACAACCGATTCGACAACAAAACGCCCCATAAAAGCACTGATGCTGTTCTCATAGCCAAAGATCACCTGCAGAGCGTTGCCCGTTTGTGGAACCTCTAAATCATTGCCACTATCATCAAACTCTGCTTCAAATGTATCGGCTTCATTACCGGCATGGTC
>NZ_JBHIMN010000042.1:0-894 GCF_042194155.1 Bartonella sp. MR63HLJHH | reverse complement strand
GCTTGTTTTAGAATTTCTAATGCTTCTGTTGATAGAGGCACGCGAAATTCTGTTGTAGCATCACGCCTTCCTTTCATATTCTCAGCAGGAATGGTCCATATATCCTCCTCAACTTGATCTTTATGAATATGACGTAAAGGATTGGTACGAACGCCTGTCAGAATAAGCAAACGCAAAGCCAGTTGTGTTATGGTTGATGCTTCACAGAGTGTTTTATAAAAAGCCGGAACCTCTCTCCAATCCATGGCTGGTAAATTTTGCGTTTTATGACGTTGTTTACCTAAGAGCGCGCGTGCTTTTTCTACTGCTTGTAAATCAACATTCAATCCTAATGCAGCCGCATGTTTGAGACAAAGGTTGAGACGAATAAGAGCTCTATTAGCTGTTCCAGCTTTTGTATGCCAAATAGGGGCAAGCGTATTGCGTATCTCTGTTTGTGTAATCTCAGAAACGGGAAGACAGCCTAATTTGGGCAGAATATGAAGGCGTAATGGTAAAAACCAATCCCCATCTTTACCATCATTTTTTAATTCAGCTTTACGACTTTCAAAAGCATCCAACGCGATATCTTTTAAATAATGGAGATTGCTTATTGCCTCACGCTTTTGTTTTTCACGTTCTTTAATAGGGTCACGCCCTTCACGAAGAACAGAACGCCACCCAGTTGCCAATTCACGGGCTTGTTTTAAAGAAACATCTCTCAAGGCACCCAAGCCCATTTCGCGGCGCCGACCATGAATGGTATAACGGTAAATCCATTGAGCACCTCCATCTTTACGCTTATGAAGTAACAAGCCGGCACCATCATTATATTTACCAGCTCCCAATGTTGCGACAGCCCTTGCATTAAGACGGTTCATAAGAGCCATTTTTAGTCCTTTCTTATACAAATTT
>NZ_JBHIMN010000041.1:0-914 GCF_042194155.1 Bartonella sp. MR63HLJHH | reverse complement strand
TCAAGTGCTGAAAACACTTAACGATTAGCGGATAGGTTACGAAACAATCTTTCCAAAGTCTTTAAAATACTGACTGTTTTTTATACGTATTAAAGCGTATAATGATTTTGTCGGGTGTGTCACACCATGCAATACCCTTATGGGAAAAGTGTGACGACGGACTAATCGCCGTGTTTTCAACGCCCGGCGCCTTTATAGCGCGTCAATTGAAAACTTCATTACGATTAGAAAGAATTTAAAATGAAAAATTCTATAATAAAAACTTCCCAAAATACGATTTCCTCTAACATTGCAAATGAAACCGCCCCTGTTAATCAACAAGAGCCTGTAAAAAAATACGAATTTACCAATGAAAAATTCACTTTTGATGGTCTTACTTTACACCGTATACGTGCTCTAAGAGATTTTGATGATATTAAGGCGGGAGACCTCGGCGGTTTTATTGAAAATGAAAGCAACTTATCCCATGATGGCAATTGCTGGGTCTATGATAATGCCGCGGTTCTTTTCAATGCAACTGTTTATGAAAATGCTAAAATTTATAATGACGCGAAAATCTTTAGAGGTGCCAAGGTGTATGGCAATGCTATCGTTAATGGCAAGGCATTGGTTTTTGATACAACCGCTCATATTTATGATAATGCAAAAATTCATGATAACGCTAAGGTCTGTGGGCATGTTTATGGTTATGCCGTAATTAGTGATAACGCTACTATTTCTAATGGTGCCAAGGTTTATGACAATGCCCGTGTCTATGAAAGTGCCTATGTTTGTGGCTATATTTTTGGCAATGCTCGTATATATGGCAAGTCACGGGTTTATGTCTGGGCGCGCGTTTATGATAATGCCCATGTTTTTTGTAATGCTTGGATTAAGGATTATTCAAGTATCTATGGTCATGCCAAGGTTTCTGG
>NZ_JBHIMN010000040.1:0-915 GCF_042194155.1 Bartonella sp. MR63HLJHH | reverse complement strand
ATTACCTAAGTATTTGCATTACGATATCTTGGCTTTGATAAAATCTTTGTGCCTCTCTGAATTGTTCGGATAGTACTCAACCTTCTACATTGGCTTTTGTTTTTATGAAAAAAAAGCAAATGTTGTAAAGAGCTTTATTGGTTAGATCTTATTTCAGGCATACGTTTGTTGTAAGAGGCTATAATTTTGCTATACAATTTACGTTTTTGTATTTCGATAAGAGTCTCTTCGTCATCGCTTAAATTTCTGACCATTTGTAGCTTTGTATATTCATTTTGGATCATGGATGACATGGTCTTAATGCGTGTTTGTAGATCAAAAAGTTCTTTCAGATCTTTTGTGTTATTTATCTTATCTAAGAAATCTTTCACTTGTTTAAAGCGGTTCTCTATGTCTTTGAAAGTTTGTAAACTTACAGCTTTTTCGACAATCCCACTATATTTAAGACGTGTATTAATTATTTCGCGTATCTTATAATACGGCAATTTCTGGAAGCCGTCCTTTTTCTCTTCGAGAACAAGTTTACGAAAAAAATTTCTATAGTGCCCAGTAGATATGTTTTGGTAGCTTGTTTTTGTGTCTGGGTAGTCAAAAGGCGAAACTGGTATGAAAAAACTAAAATTGTCTCCTATTGCATGTGCTAGCATTTTAGGTCCTATTATAGACTGATGGATTTTTTTCGCGTTTTCGATCTGCTTTTCGGTTTCTTCAATTTGTTGTTTTAACAACGTAATAATTTCCAGGTAGTCTGCTTTTGAAAAAGGAATTTGAACAGTTGAGCCTTGAGTTCCAGAACCCCAACTAAAGTTAGACGTTAGAGTTAAATTTATCATTCCCAAAAGGGTAATCATTCCTGTTATAATAAGAATCTTTCTCATATACTTGCTCGCTTGATTTCGTCAGGGATTGTTTTAT
>NZ_JBHIMN010000004.1:0-170465 GCF_042194155.1 Bartonella sp. MR63HLJHH | reverse complement strand
TATGTAAATTTCTAACAAACATGCCAACAATTTCACGACTCAACGGATTAGAAGGCTTTATAGTGAAACTTTTGCAATAGTGAAACTTTTGCAACAAGCATCCGATTCTCTTCTCAAAATTTCTGCTACCTCTTGATCTAAAGCATAGAGTTCAATTACCTTTTCTTCCAGTCCTACAGGAACAGATCTTTTGCCAATTTCTACAGAAGATAAAAATGATATAGATATGTCTAATTTCTTAGCCATATCTAAAAGGCGTTCAGAATGATCAATACGAAGTTTACGTAAGGTTTTACCAAATGGTGTTAGCATCTAAAAAAAATCCTATTAGAAAAAGAAGCTCTTACGTGATTCTAGCAGAAATTTTTAGGTTTTGGTTAGCTCCTTTTAAAATTAACTTCCTACCCTCCTTAATACACAAGGTTGTACGGCGTGATGGATAAATCTCTTGACATCAACTTTAATTGTAGTACATTGTAGTACATTGTAGTACAATTAAATAGGAGATTTAGCAATGGGAAAAATTCAAGCCCGCATACCTGATGAAGTTCAAGAAATTGCAAGTGCAGTTATTAAGTCTACGGGTTTAACTGTATCAGATGCAGTACGCATGTTTATGACCCGCATTGCTAGAGATCGAGCATTACCGCTTGATCTATTCCAACCAAATCCGGAAACATTACAAGCTATCGAGGATGCCGAAATGGGACGCGTTAAACGCACGTCATTAGATGGCTTAAGAGCCATGATTCGCGAAGATAGAACCGAAGCGCGTAAATCTGAAAAGCAAATCTAAGCTTGCTATGCGGGAAATTGTCTATACTCGGTCGTTTCGGCGTGATCTCAAACGTGAAAGCAAAGGTAAATATGCTAATGTACTAGAGGAGGATTTGCTGCTTGTGGTCAAAGCGTTAGCAGAGAATGAACCGCTAAAGGTGCATTGGAGAGATCATGCACTAACAGGTCAATGGCGCAATTGTCGTGATTGTCATATCAAGCCAGATTTAGTTTTGATCTATCGAAAACCAGATACAAAAACACTAGAGCTCTTACGACTTGGTTCCCATTCTGAACTACGCTTATGATTAGATCTCCTAAGAGTTTTTCGAAGTTTTTTCTTTTATGAGAGTTTTTCAATTTTTTGAGAACCATTGTTTTAAATGGACAAAGATACTGTCTATCGCATCCATGAGACGGGCAAAATCAAGGATCAACAAAAAGATAAAAAATACAATCCATTTCATAAAGCGAGACATCATTTTCACACTTTGGTAGGTGATGATCATTTCTTGAAGCATTTCTTTTTCTGTTTCTGTAAGCTCGGTGTATTTTTCAGTTTTTCTTCTGGCCATGTTTCCATCCACACAAATACTCACCCTGCTTGTTATGCTTTAAGATCTCTCTTGCTAAGTGCGAACTGATGGCATTCAGATCTTGCCGGCTTAAATAAATTGGCAACCAGCCAATACAAGAAGAAGCATGTTTATTTGTCGCGCAGCCAGTCAGAGAGAGCAGCACGCACATCAGCATCACTTTTTTTGTTAATTTCATTTTCTACCTCAAGCCGTGCTGTTACTGCCTTTAAAGCACTTTCTGTTTGCTTTTGCTGTTCAACCTTTTTCCCAAGGGTAAAGGCTCTAGCTAAGGCAATAAAAAAAGCGGCTAAAGCCGCACCTGTTACCATCAGATTTCTTTTCATCCATAAGATCATAGGCGGTGCTCCTGAAAGCGTTTAGCAACAAAAAAAATACCAGCACATGCGGCTAAAACCATGATGGTTGCCAAAGCCCATTGGATGGGTCCATTGCCTGCTAACAAACCGCCAAGACCTGAAAAAGAGCCAATAATCGGTGCAAGAGCTTCTGCTTTGAAAACCCCCGTTGGTGCTTGCGTTTCTACTGTTTGATAATTGGAGGAAACATAAGCCCCTTTTGCCCATAGCCCTGCCTCTGCTACACGCCGATGTACAAGACCTTGTAAACGTTTGCCTCCCGCTTTGGTCCATTTTTGTAATTCGGTTGGTACTGCTTCATAATCCCCCCGATTAAGCCTTTTAAGCAATGTAGAGTTTTGGAAAGCTGCAATACCCACATTATAACAAAAGGAAACAAGAGCGCCGAATTGTTCATCGCTTAAATTCACACAAACTGCTTTTTCTACCGCTCTCTCATATTGCTGCAAATCTGCTAAAAGCATGGTTTCGGCTTTTTTTTCCGTAATCACCATACCCTCAACAACTGTTGGTTGACCGGCTTTTTTCGTATGACCATAACCAATCGTCCATATGCCAGCAGCATCTTGATAAGCCTGCAAGCGCAAACCTTCCCACTTTTTTAAACAGTATAAACAGTCTTTACTTATTTTCCGTGCCATTGTTCAATTCACCTTATAAATATACCTTTATGAGTACTGCTCCGTCACCACCGTCGCCGCCAATTTTGTCGCCTCCGGATTTCCCATCGAAATATCCCCCGCCGCCGCCGCCACATTCTTTACCACCTCTACCACCGTTACCACCTTTGTAACTCTCACCACCCTGCCCCATGATAGAACCCTTACATTTACCGCCACCGCCGCCGCCACCGCCAAGAAAAGAACTTCCACCAGTACCAGCTCTCTTGCCGTCACTTCCACTCCCGCCACCATTACCACCAGAAAAAATAAAGCTCTCACCACTGCTGCCCTCCCTGTTTCCTCCTCCATCGCCACCTTTCCCTCCAAAGTTAACGAGAGCCATGGAGACGGAATATCCTCCTTCTGCTGTAACAAGCCCTTTGATCATTGTTCTACCACCATTGCACAAAATGTTACTGTCATTGCCTTTACCACCACGACCAATGTAAGCTGTTTTTAATTTATCTAAATCAGAACCTTTCATTTTAACATGCACGCATTGACCGCCGCCGCCACCGCCATCTTTAACGCCACCACCTCCACCGCCCCAAGCCCATACTTCAATATCGGTGTCAGCAGTAATACCATCAGGCAATGGAATATCTCCGCTTTCTGTCATCAGAATTTCAACAGGTTTCCTAACCCCGCCACCATTGTTGCCGCTACCACCGCCGCTGCTATTGCTACTATTTGCTTTGATTGAAGCCATCAATTTGGCTGGTGAGATAAGTGCATCCACTGTCTTTGTGCCATCAATCCAGTCTTTTTTTGCAAGAGGTTGAATGAGATCAACTTTTTTCTGTACACTATCCGCTGTTTCTTGTGCGACACTTGCCACAGCTTGTGCCCTGTCTCCTGTTTTTTGTGCGGACTCAGCTATTGTTTGTGCAACATCCGCTGTATTGAATGCAGCACTCCCTATACTCCTTGCCTCACTTGCTGCATAAAGCCCTTGTTGTGCACTTTCCTGTGCGTGCTGTGCCACATCTTCAATTTTATCAATTTTTGCAACCTGTGCACGTTCTTGAGGGGTTAAAATAAGATGCGTATTCCCCTCTTTCATATTCTCCATATCAAAGGCATCTTTTTCTATTTTATCTGGATCATAAACTGATTTTGACATACCAACAGACTTTGAGCCTACAAAATAACGAATGGTATTTTTGAGATCTACCGGAGATATGGGATAATAAACACCTTCATCTCCCCTCCGCCATTTTTCCATCGTTGGCTGCGTAGAACTCAACCATCGTAGCTTTGATCTTTCCTCTGTGGTTAAAATCTTTTTGGTAGGACCCTCGTGCATATTTTCCATAGAAAATGCATTTGCCCCCACATTGTCGGGATCATATGTAGCAGCCTTCATATCGCCAATCCCTAAAGGCGATATTTTTACCCAGCCAGCGCCTGATAAAATCGCATTCTCATGCGCTTCACCACTTGCTTCAATATCGTTGATTGTGACCTTATCTTTGTAAGCAAGAGCTCCAATATCTCTCTTTGCAACAGCATCATCAGCCTTTTTTCCTTGAGCAGCAGTTGCAAAATACTCTACCTCATAAGCTGCTGCACTCCCCACTGAAACGGGTGCAAGAGCCTTACTATCTAAAACACCTTCTTTAACTTCTTTCTTTGTTGCTGGTTCAAGCTTAAATATATGCGTATGATAGGGTAATGGCATCGCGTTTCATTCCTTAGTAAGTTTGTTTTTGAGGTTGTGGGGGATGAGAGACTGTAATTCATCAATAAGTTTTTGCATGATCTCTATGCGTTTATCTGTTGCTTCTTGATACTGTGCCAAAGCGCTTAAAAGATCATGCTGTATATCGTTTTTGACAAGATCAAGAATCTTATTCAATGGCGCATGAACCATTCTATTGCTTGCATAAAAAAGGACGCGGATTTGCTCCGCGTCCGCAATATCATCAATAGCAGACGGATTATTGATCATCTGAAAACCTTATGATTTTACGGCATAAACAACCGTAGCATTAACAGGGCGCGTTTCTGCCTCACCCGTTGAAAAAAGTGTTACCTTGTGCGTGTGCACTCCAGCAGGTTCTGTTATCCCTGTAAGGGTTTGATAGTGATAATTGGGGTTCCTTCTGCCAATATCATTGGCGCTCCATCCAACTCCAGCATACTGAAAATTGTGTGCGTGCTGCCCCGCCGATTCAACACTACAAGCATGTGTGTGCGATTTAAGGCAATCTTGCTGTATATTGGCAAATTTTCTACTTCTGTCCAAACCGCGACCATTATCAAAGCCGCGCAAAAATACTCCTCTAAAATCTGGAACTTTAAAGGTTGTATCGCTGTCTTTTCCCCATTTATCCCCTATCGCCTTGAATAATTGCGGATAATCCTTGCGTTCATAAGTAGCGCCATCACATAAAAGCCATCCGTTTGGGACTTCTTGCATAGCAAAGGTCGCAATAAACCCACAAGGAAAGGTTTCGACCTTTGGTGGTGGAATGGGGGTAGGATTTAAAAGATACCAGCCCTCAAGACCTTTTGTTGATGCGCCATCATTATAGACTATTTCATAAATGCCCCCTGTTTGTAACTCACCGCCTGTCAATGGTACTATCCCCGTGCTGGTGGCTTTATAGAGTGGCTTTGCTCCTATATTATTCATGTTTATTGTTGTCGTACCAATATTTATACCACGCGCCTTAAAGCGGATAATGATATCGTTTTTATATTTCGCTATTGGCGACACCGTCGTCAACGTGATTGATGTTGTTTGTTCCTTTCCATTCACAATAAACTTTGAGTCAAGAGAACCACCATTATCGGCAAGATATTCACGTATACGCTGCATCATGACCCGCGCACTATCATTAACAGAACTAGGCGGCTGCCCTTCTGCCCAATTAATCATACTATCGGAATTGGCATTTTGATCAGCTGTGAGTGACCAGTCATAAATATCAGACATGATAAGCCCCCGTTCTTCTTAATAGCTCTTCGCGCAATTGCTCTTCTTTTTGCCGCCCATAGGAACCAACAGATTGCCGCCTAGAGGGATCAATGAGAGCTGTTAAATCTGTCGGGCGCCCAGTCGATTGTGAGAAACCCGCCATGACTGGTTGCTGTAACATTTGTTGCTGTACCATCTGTGCCTGCTGTTTTTGTCTTTCTCCATTCTCTCTCATTAAATGAAGCAAGCCGGAAAAGCCCTTTTTAAGAGCACCTGCATCAATACCTTGCCCTTGCAATGGTGTGGTTTCCATAACCCGTCCTGTTAAATTGTCTCTGCTTTCAGGTGCCATCATTCTGTTTGGGAATGGCGTGTCATATGCCATTAATTGGTTGCCCCCTTGATCACCTTGACCCACCTGATTACCTTGAAGTGTCTTTTGAAGCCTCTCAACCCCACGCAAAGGACCCACCTCGTTTGGTGCTGCTTGTCCATTGCTTTGGTTTTGCTGTATCGTTCTCTTCAAAGCATCTCCCGTTTTATTGTAAAGCCCATAAATATGATTCATAAAATCCCCTGCTGTAGCTTCCATGTTGCCACCGTTGAGTGTGACTGCCTGTCGACCTAAAAGCTGACTTGCTGGAATATGTGGATTTTTGATAAGTTTTACTGCCCCTGCTGGTCCTTGTTGGTGTGCGAGGTAAAGCTCTGCCTCTGATGGCTCTCTGCCTAATGCTGTGGCTAAATAACGCGTATTATCCTTCGTTAACCGTGCCATAGCATCGGTTGCTTGAAAGGGATCAAACTTATCATTCAGTTGATAGTGTTTTGCTGTTGAATCTAAAAATTGATACAGCCCTCCCGCACTGCTGTTCTTATTTTTTGCATTTGGATTACCATTACTTTCTATCATAGCAACACGTTCAAGAAAGCTTTCTGGCAAACCATATTTTTGTGCTGCCTGTGAGATAGCACGCTTCACATTAGGATGAAAATTGATCATTAGTTTATAACCATTCTATCAGCACTGCTATTCAAAAGAATTCCAACAAAATTAATGAATTTCGTATAATTTTCTCGTGTTATTAAGCGTTTCTTTTCTGCTTCATGAAACGTCTTAATTAATTCAACAGCTTTTTCTCTTGCTAACCCAAAATCTCCTTTTTCCCGCGCTGTTATAAGCGCTGCAATATCTCTCTCAGTATCTTTATGGACGCTTGAAAATTTGCGTCCAAATTCTCTTGCGAAATTTTTTACAACTGCCTTGATGAAAGCAATCTTTCCTATACCCATAGTCTGTTGTGCCCCCCTCTCTTCCACTTCACCCATATGGTTTGGCAATCGTGCAAAAAGCTTTGTTCTTTCCACTTCTGGTCGCAACACTTTCATAAGTTGCTTAGCTTTATCTTCACCAAAAATACGCTGTAATTTTTCTTGACCATTTTTTGTGTCAAACAAACTCAAAAGATTGTGGTCAAAATTCTGTGCATTGCCTGCCGCATGTTCTACTTGCGACCGTATACCTTTTTGAAACGCATCTTTTTCCATCAACCCAAAATCCGAAAGTTGACTGTTGATTGTGTCGAGATTAACGCTCTTCTTCAGCGCTTGCTCTCCCTGCTCGAGGGCATCACCAATAGTACGCTCGTCATAATAAATTTTCCGTGCTTTAGCATAATCTGGAGATGACGTATCCAAAACGTCCAGAATGCGTTGTTTGAAATCAGTCAAATCTCGAGCATATCCCCATTTTCCTTTGATGCGCGCAGAATTAATTTGATCATCCAAAACCTCTTTCATCTTATGTAAAATCCGCATATTCAGCTTTGGATATCCATTGCTCCCTCTAACTGTTGCATCCGCTTCATTTGGCATTTGTACAATTGCTTTTTTGTATGCTTTTTGAAATGCAGGTGTTTCTTGCAACCGCGATAAATCTTCACGAACAGCATTTGAAATGGGAGAAGCTTTCGCCCTCTCATAAAATGGTTCAGCCTTGTTCTGTGCTTGTTTGATAATCTCTTGCTTTAAATTAAGCGTATCTACTTTTGGACCCATCACATCTGTCAACGCATCCTTTACCCGCAGTGCACTCGCATCTTGTCTAGCTCCCAAACGATTACTCACAAGTGAATATGTATCATGGTCTTTTTTTGCTGCCTTAAAAGCTCTTGTAGCAAGCCCATCATGAAGATCAATAATCATTGAATCAGGACCTCGCTGTTTTAATGCCCTTTCAAGCTTATCAACACCTTCATCCCCTAAAGTTTGGCTTACATCCCTAAGCGCTCTATCGCTTATCTGAAATGCTTCTTTTTCTACACCTTGTGTTATTGGTTCAGTTTTACCAAACAATTTTCCAACTGTGTTTTTGAGAGCCTCAGGTGTTTTTTTCACAATAGCAGGCGTTTTTTTAAGTGATCTTGTCGCAAAAGATGTTGCTTTTGATACACCACTGGCAACAAATGGTGTTGCAACGCCTAACCCTGCACCAAACCCAGCAGACACTAGAGTATCTGCAAGCCCTTCCCCCTCACCACTGCCTGCTATTCCGCCATAAATGGCTCCAGTTTTTGCTGCACGCCCCAAGCTAAATTTTGCCGCCTCTTTACTTGCTACTGCTTTCATTGCTGCTTCACCTGCAGCTTTTGCCGCTGCCCGTTCCGCACCCTCTGCTAAAGCAGATTGCACCGCCCTTTCTCCTGCTGCTAAAGCTTTACTGGTTATTTGTGCTCCTGCAACACCAGCTCTTCCTCCCAGCACAACATCAGCCCCAATTGCCGCACGAGCAGCCGCAGGAGCGCCAAGACCTGGTATTAGAAAAGGAATTGCAGCACCCGCTAAATTCCCCGCAATAGATGCATAAAACTGATCTCGGTTCGCCGCTCTTTGATAGTCACGCCATCGCTTTGTCACTTCATTATATTTTTTAACTGCTTCTTCATCTCCCATCCAATAATTAATAGGTCCCAGAGGTCCCGAAGCGAATACTCCAGCTATTTCATCATCATACCCCATAGTTAACCCATGAAGAGCACCCCATCCAAAAGCACCCGCTGCACTTGGATGTGGACTATCTTCTTCTGTTGCACCATTATTTCCTGTAACAGAACCACTTAGCCTTTCCTTATTCTTCGCGAAAAGCTCTTGAAGCTGTTCTGGTGTATAGTCACTTATATGCCCAATAACTCTTGTGTTTTTACGATTAATAAGAGGAGGAATTACTTCAGCCATTGGTTTGTTTCTCCTTAATGCGCCCGTCACTATCAACGAACAGCATGCCTTCCGGCAATGCTTCTATCTGTTTTTCTAGTGGATCATTTGACTGTGCATGATTTTCCTTATAAGCATCTTGCCCATAGGCGGCTCGAACGAGCTCGCTTGTTGCTTCTGCACCACCAAAAAGAATTGCGCGCGTTGCTGCATTGGATTTATTGAAAGTGTCAATAACTGTTTTTAACGACTTCTTCATTTGCTCTGCAGAAAGATCTTGATACAGTGCCGCTACAGAATTTTGCAATGCTTGCAATTCCATATTAGACAAATTTCCAAAGCCAGATGCACCATTTGGTGAAAATGCTTTTGCTTTTCTCAAGGCATCAAGCCCGATACTCGCCTTTAATGAATCAAGCATATGCATAAAATCTTTTGCCTTAGAATTAGGAAGGAACGACATTATAGGACCAGTGAAACCAACAACATGCGGATTTTCCTCAACAATTTTTAGCAATTCTTTAGATGCCGAGAGTATACGATTTGATCTGTCTGCTGTTTCCAAAATTCGCATTTGCATTTGTTGGTTTTTACGCTCCTCCTCCTTCTGTTCTTGAATTAATTTATGTTCTGCACCACTGCCTGCAATCGGCATCGCACGTACGCCACCAAGTGCTTTTTTATCCTTAATATACATATAACCTGCTTCAGGCTTTGACAGCATGTTATCAGTATTCCCCCCTAATCCAGAAGCAGTGGAACGCTGTCCTCCTTGGACAGGTATAATTTTCCCTGTGCTTGTTGAGACTTGGAAAGTCATATCCTCAGGCAATCCCTGCTCTGCCTTTTCTTCTGATGTCAATGTTCTATAGGCTTCTTGAGGGCTTAACGTGTTGCCTATAACTTTCATGGCAAGATCTGGATATTGCACAAGGGCTTGTGCGTCTTTATCACTATATCCTTTAGAGCGTAAAAACTCAAAAATTGGTCTATTTTGAGCACGTATATTATTGCCCTGCCGCATAACAAGTGCCGCATTTGAAAAACTTTCTTGCGGTGTTTTTCCTGATGCTAACCCCGCAAAAAAATCCATTAAATGCTCGGAAAATTCTGATTTTCTAAAACGCTCCCATAAGCTACTTGGATTTGCATCTTTATGGATAAAATTTCCAACTGCGTTTACATAATCCGTTGCCTGTTCGGGCTTAGCACTTGCTTTTAAATGCTCCTCTTCTGGTAAGTGTGCATTCAAATGTTTTTCTTCTCCTATAGGTGCATCAAAAAGCTTTTCCTCATCATTTCCAGAATCGTTTTTCAAAGAGTTTTCCGCTATAGATTTCTCATTAAGTTGAGCAATATAATCCATCACATTTTTCTGCTGTCGCCCAGCTTCATCCCCACTAGACTGATCAATGTTCGCAACAAGTGGAGATTGAGGAATCATTGATGCAACACCTCCCTGCTCTGAGAAGTCATGCTTTTGTTGCTCTGGCGCCTCTTGTATCTTAACAGTATCCTTTGAAACATCCGGTAATGGAGGCATTTGGCGCTTTAAATCATCCGTAGACATAATCAATTCTGCTGGCGTTTTTTTCCCAACTTCTCCTCCTCCTGTTTGAGCACCGCGAATAAGCTCTGTAGGACTCAATTTTTGTGGAGTATTATCCCCATTGCTCGCATCAAAAGGGTTTGTGCTAAAAGCAGCGCGTTCTAAAAAACTTGGCTTGTATCGCCCTTCCAACGGCGTGCTTGGAGGCGTAGAAAGCTGTTCGAACAAATGCTTTGGCAATTGAGGCATGACCTGATACATCAAGGGACGCAAAAATTTTGGATCAAACAACTTTAAAAGAGAATTTGTGTTTTCTTGTTCCATCACTGCACCCTTTCCATCTCAAAGCCAAGCTTGCCATAATCCACATGCAAAAAGCCTGTCGCCTTATGCAAGAAAACAGCTTCAGGTTTTGACTTCAAAACATCCTGCGCCATCACCCCACGATAGCGCTCTGGATAGCCCTTGTAATTATACTCATAGAGTTTGTGTCCATCTCGCTGCCCCACTTGCACGATATTTTCTTTCGCTCTGATATCACTAAGCCCAGCAAAAGTACCAAGGATAGTTCCAACATTTCCAACAATCTCCCACGGATTAGGTTTTGGCTGTGGAGTCAATGTCGTCATTTGTCCTGTGCGCGTTCCATAATTTCCAGCAACAGCCCCACCAGCTGCGAGCAACTTACTTAACTGGTCCCAATCAAGATTGTTTTGCTGCTCCCATTTTTGCCGCTCTTCATCCAATTGCCGTTGATGATTGGCATCAAGTACACTCCCTCCCGTCAACGCATTGAGATTTGCCTGACCTTGACCTTGAAAAAAGTTATTGGCGCCCGCCAACTGATTTTGGTTTGCTTGGTCAATGAGACCATTGGCATTCATCATATTGTTGACATCTTGGTTATATTGCTGTGATAGAGCTTGTGTTGCTATGCCCCCCAATTCATCAGCCAAAACCCCAGTATGTGCACCAGAACCATAACGCCCAGCACCTGCCAATGAACTATTAATAGAGCTTGTTGCCTTATTTAATGTGTTTTGAAGCGCTTCATCAAAGTAAGGGTTATTGCCTATTTGTTGCCCTGAAGCCATGTTCTTTAAGTTTTGGCTTGTTGAATTTTGCCCTGTGGCTAATCCATTTAAATAATTGTTATCATAGTTATGCGTATTATTGCTAAGCCCATTAATGGCATTCTTTGTTTGATCACTTAACCCCGCAACACGCTGCCCGTCATAAACAGCTTTTCCGCTGCCTTGGTTATAAAAAGTCATGGCATCTTGAGCTGCGTGTTCAAAAATACCTTTTGCCCATGCAGGGGGTTCATTTGTTTGCGTCGTGTTTTGGGTATTCTGGATTGGTTTAGAACTTTTTCCCATGTTAAAGCTGCTTTCTATATTCTAAAAGATTAACGAAATATCCATGCGATTTAAGAGATTTTTCCCACCCTCGTCTGCCTATAATGACAAGCTCTTTTGCCCCTTTTTTCTTGTAATAGGCTTCAATCTGAGTGATAAGCTTTGTTAAGGGCGCTCCTCCCTTTCCACCAAGCGTGACAATAACCGCCCTTAATGCTCCAGTGACGAGTTCCTGTAACTGTGTTGTGACATGCGCCATAAAGTTTTCATGCGCATCAACGATAATCCAAAGAACTTTTTCTCCCTTCAAAATATCGTTTAAAATGGTCTCTGTATTATAATCATCAGGGAATTTTTGATTAAAGTAAGCTATCGATTTTATGACATTCTCAAAATAGGGCGCCATTTGTTCAGCGCTCCATTTTTCTGTATTATAGATCTTAAAACTCATCTTATGCCCGCGGGTTTGAGCGTTACATCAAAGCCTGTTATATGCGTCCATGGCGTGCCTTCTGGTATTCTCAGACGCAAAGCGTGATAACGCGCCCGTGAGCGGATATTATACATCCCAATATTATAGCCGGCATAACGCTCTTTAGCCCAATTTAATTGGTTCTTGTTATCAATGATAAAAGCCGCCCCAACACTTAAAAAACCTTTTGTTGTATCCGCTTGAACAAAAGCCTCACTCATCAGGTTGATTTGCCTGCCCGTATCCCCCACAATTTGTGAAGCAATAACGGCTTCCATCGGAGGACCTGCAAAAAAACCAAATTTGTTGTCTGGCGTAAAGGCTCCCAAAACAGGCGCACCATTTTGCCACATTTTACTATCAAGAGAAGCTGGTAAATCTTTCAAGCTCTCTTGTACTTCGTCTAAGCCTTCTAATGTATAACCGGCTGCAAAAAGGGGAAATAAGAGAAGGTTTTGCCCCTTAATGACACTCCATATTTGCAAGAGCCAATCATAAACATAAATATGCATCCCTTCAGTGTTGTCATTGATAGAAAAATAAACACGAGAATAGACAGGATCAATACATGCCCTCATCTCATCAATGGCAAAGTTATTGTAAAGTGTGAAGATAGTTTTATCGACTTTTCCAAAGCCAATAGGAAGCATTTCACCAGCACTGTTGATTTGATAAAAACCATCATCAGATGCAAAGAAAGTACAGTCTCCACGGCTTGCAATTGCTGTACTGCTTTTCGCCCCTATTTTGTCTTTTATTTTTGCAAAACTGAAGATAATTTTAGAGCCTGGTACAAAGGTTGCGTGATAAATGGCGGAACGCATAAAAATAAGTGGATTTGTTGATTCCGTAGACCCTTGAACATATTCTCCATCAGGAAAATCTTGATAATCGCAACTTTTCTCCCCAACTGTCCAATGTGTTGCATCATTGAGACCTGACCACTGAACACGGTTTGGCTTATCTGTTAGTTGCATCAAGCAAACAAAATCACCCCACACACGCACAAGTCCAGCACGCGGGGGATTACCGCCCACATCACAAAACCTTTCCTCCGTTTTTAACGAAAGCATTTGTGGTGGGTCATTGTTATTAACAGCAATGATATGATCACCAAAAGAAGCAAAAGACCAAAGCGCAGTCTCATTGGCGTGATATTGTGTGTGAGGCTTGCTAATGTCTTTCCAGCCGCGCGTGCTGTTGTCATATTCATAAAGCTTTGTTGGGGCACCCACAATGATGCGCACACCACCCAATGAGCGCACAGCATAGACCCCCAAAATCATATCCGGAAAAGGATCTGAGACCGGCGCAACCATGGGAAACGGAATATACGAATTTGGTGCAGGCAAAACATTCACTATCTCATGAGAATAACCGCTATTAATAAATGCGGTGTCTGGTCTATATTCAGCAATAGGGATAAACGTCATCAGAAGTCCGTGTGTTGAATTTTGAACAGATTTTTGCGCCGCGAAGTCTCAATTCTCAATGCATCTAACTGTTCTTGGAACATGGCAAAAGCTGCTGCTGCCATCTGTGGTTCTTTAATAATATTGGTATAAATTTCATATTTTGCGCGGGTTTTGATCAATTCATAGGCTTCACAAAACCATATGGACGCTTCTTGTGCGCTCTCAATGTCTTTTATTCTCACAGGATCAAGAATAAGCCTGATGGAATAAACTCGGTCTGGTGTTGGATACAAGACAAACTTTTGTTCAAAATAGGCATAGCGCGTAGGCATGCCATGGTGAGAGTCATCCTCAAGGCTCTCAATGAAGAGCGCGTCCCCATGCAAAAGCTTTGATTTGCTATGATTATCCTCATAAATATAAGCATCAACAATTCGAACAGCCCCTGTTATAGAGGAATGTGCCTCTGCGCCATAACGGCTTTTGCCCTTTAGAGTGGTGAAAACAATTTCACGGCTTTCATTGAAATAAAAAGGCAATCGTTCACAAAAGCGAATAGCCGAAAATATCGCCCTTTGCACTTGATCAACATACTCATCTGTTTGATCATCTATTTCATCCTGAATATCGTTTAACATCTGGATAAAATTTTTATCCCAAGGAACAATGGTCTCTTTTTCTCCAATCGGACCACCTGTCTGTACTATTATTGTCATATCACCCTCTTCCAAATGTCTTGGGGCATCTTGTATGGGAGGGGGACGCAAGCAATAAACGCCCCCTTGCCTTTAACGATTGGTGTAAAACTCAACAATCACCTCAGCATCACCTTTGGTGCTTTGCTTGTCTCGTGTCATGTAAATCGTATTTTCAGCTTCTAATGGAACATCTCGTTCCTCCATGGGTATGTACACATTGCCATTGGTAGATTGCGTAAGCCCTACATCTCCATAATCATTACCATGAGGCTCTTTTCCAAATGTAGCGTTTACATCTTCAAAATCCTCCATGGTATAAGCTGTAATGCTTTTGATAAAAGCGCCTCGGGGTAGAACACCAATTTTTGTTATCAACCCTTGGTCTGTACATTTAATACGCGCCCGTAAAAAACTAACCTGCTGCGTAGAGTTGTTGCGTCCTTGCAAAACAGGTGGCAATCCCTCATCTATCATGCCAACGGTTTCAACAGTCTCAACGGTCTCAACGGTTTCAACAGGTTCCTGTGTAATTAGCGATTTTTCTGCCATAATTGTCATCCTTTAATAATTAGCTTGCTTCAGCAAAAGAAGGGATGACAATGGTACCAAAATCCTGTCCCCCTTGATCAGAATGAGGCAAGGTGTAGCGTGATTTTTTCATGCCGATAATGGTTTTAGCTGCAACCCCAAATTCACGTTGATAATCAAACAGTTCTTCAACAAGTTTATAGCGTGTTCCCCCTTTCCCATCGCCTCCTGTTGCTCCATTGCCAACGCGCCCATAAGCCATGATAACACTTTGCGCACCAAGCAACACAGCACGGCGAACAGATGTTAAAGGCTCTTGTGTCTTTGAATTGATACCATTGGGGACATGTTCAGCTTCACGTAAGATAACTCCATTATACATCCCCAGAGAGCCCTCAAAAATTGGGTTCTTAGCTCCAGAGCCATCATAAGCTGCCTTAGTAATGTCTAACCATTGCCCGCTCTTTGTATTGGTACGCAATTGGGTCACCTGTGTTGGGTGGAGATACATCACATATGCCGATTTTCCATCAACACGAACAGGGCGCAAACGTGGATTAGCAAGTTTAGCGCGTTCAACAGCCCGATCTATAAGATCTAATGTAAAAACATCGTCTTTTGTAAGTTCTTCATCAGTCTTTTTCTTATTGGCACGAATAATACGCAGTTTGCTTGGCTCTAATGGAGCATTAAAACCATAATGTACGGGTTTAAGGGTTATGGTGCGTCCTTCGAAATGAATCCACGGTGCTGTATAACCTGCTGCCTGAATGAAGAACATCAAACTTAAGCGATCTGCATACCAATCAACAAGCCCATCCTTTGCTTCTGTTCGTAAATTAAATAAAACACGTTGTTGATCAATGGTGCCTTCATATTTTACGCGTACAGCATGAGAAAGCTCGTTAATACGCACCGTTTCATTCATAAATTGGAGTGCTTCTTCATTGCCTTCCAGCGTTTGTCCCTCGCTAACGCCATCCCCCATAAGTTGGACGCGTAATCCGCTCGTCACAGAGTCACCAGCAGATTTTCCTAGCATATCCAATACTTGAATAATGCTGTTTTTGCCTTTTCCCATCAGCGGTGCAATAGGCAACGCTTTTGAGGTCTCTGTGTTTAGCATCTTAGCCCAAACGCCAACGGCTAATGGGTCATTAAGATTTACCTGTGTTACTGCCATTTCAATCAATGCCTTTCTTGGTTTTTAAAACTCGCCTTGCGGCTCCCCCAAACGATAACAATCACTTGGTTCTCTCTGTCGCGTCACCACGCACATCTCACGCTCTGCTCATAATTTGTTCAAATTTTTCGGGATTTTTCTCAACCCATACAGCAAATTCGGCTTCTGGCATGGAAAAGAGCGTTCTCACATCCATACCGCCGGTTGGAACTTGTCCGCCGCGCGCTGTAAGCGTCCGCGCTGCTTGAGAGCGCTCTTGAAGGGCTCCCACTTCGTCCTTAACTGGCGCTCCACTATAGCCAAAAGCTTTCGCTTTTTGCACCAGCACCTCAATTGGATTTATACCGGCTTTCTGACACTGCTGGCATATTTGGCGCAATTCAGCACCAATTTGTTGTTGCCGTGCCTCTGGGTCTTTCCATTGCGGATAAAGGCTTGCTTGCGCTTGTAAGACACTGTCTGCTCTTTCATAGAGATAGTCTGTGATACTGTCTAAATCTGGATATTTATCTTGTACTTGCGCTTTGGCTTCCTCGAAATAATCCCCCAACTTTTGGCGTTCATATTCCTCTTGTCTCATGCGCTCTTGGCTCTCTTTCATATGAGAAAACTCATCAAGCAATTTCTGTTGTTCCTGTACCTTATGACTAAGCCATGCAAAATGTGCTTTTGGGGTGTCTTCTAGGGAGGGAATATTTTCCTCACGGCGGCGCGTGATTTCTTCCTGCATTGCGGCATATTTTTGCGCAAGTTCAATAGCCAATTCACGCGCTTCAATGGCGCTTTGTTCTGCCTTTTGGCGTGCTTGCCGCTCTTGCTCTAATTTATCAGATTCTATTGCATCAGAATTTGGCTGCTCTTGAAGTGGTTCTACAGCTGGTTGTTCAGAACTTTCCTCTGCATCAAAAACTTCCTCAACTTGTTCAGGCTCGACCAACTCAACGGCATTATCACTGGCAAAATGTTCATCATAGATTGCTTGTTCTTCAGGCGTAAACTCTTCTTCCATATTCTGTCCCTTCAATGTGCTATTATATTTTTTGTCAAAACTCGATAGTGTTCCAACTGTGCCTGTAAAGCTTTGCGTTCTAAATCACGCTGCGCTATCTCATTTTTTGCCTGTTGCAATTCAAGCTGCATCCGCGCTTGTTCTTGTTTCAAGAAAAGTTCGATATTTTTCTGCTGCAATGCCGCTTGTTTCTGCTGCGCATCAAGTTGATAGAGTGTGCTCTTTGCTTGTGCTTCTTGCTGTAAAACAGCAATCTTTGCTTGTTGCTCTGGAGTTAATTGCGCCCCTTGACTTTGTTGCATCATTTGCTGTTGCTGTTGTTCTTGTTGTGCTTGCTGCGCCTTTGCGGTTAAACTTGCCACAAGTGTTGCCGGTAGTGGGGAAAGCTTTAAAAGATCTGGAATCATCTCCGGTGTTAAGAAACCACCAAGCAACGGCAACATCTGCGTAATTGCCGCAAAAGTTTTCTCTTTTTCATTGGGGCTTGTCGGTGAATCATCAACAATAATGTCATACTCAAGCGTCGTAACAGCTTCACGCGTCAACGGCACATATTGGGCATTCTCTTGTCCAGAAATACGTACCAGACGCCCATCAGAGAGATAATTCTGAATGAGATAAAGGATAATCTTTCCCTGCCTACACCGATAAAGCTTGAGATTATCAAACAGCCCCGCAAGCAAATTAAGCGTTGATTGCCGGCGTGTATTTTCCAGCACATTGGCTTGGTTGACCTCCCGTGTTCCAATAAACTCGGCCGATAACCCTGTTACATGCGTTATCGCTTCACGCGATTCATTAAACAGCTGGAAAAAACCATTGGGAAATTGTGCACTTGGCTTTGGTTGAATTTTCCCTCCTGTAAGCGCACCATTTTTAACCCAAGTAATCGTATCCGTTCGCGCCCAGCTTTCCATGGCTTGGCGATCATCATCGAAAGCGCCTCGTTCTGCCATCAAGCCGCCCTTAGACTGGCTATTAAGGATATACATCACTTGGCTAAAATATTTATTCGACCATTTTTGTGGGTCTTTTGCGGGGCGAACAATCCCGTAAAACTGGTTTTTAAGCTTATCCAGCGTGCCCGTGATACACTCCCACCCAAGTTGCCCATCAGGTGCTAATGGCTTATCTGGCTTTGCTAAAAGACGTCGTCCCAGAAAAGCGCGTCTCACCACTTTTTTATTAAAACACACCCCTTGTAGTTGTGGCATTACCCTTTGAAGCTGTTCAAACTCCCGTTTGCTATAGTTGCGCATCTGACCTGTTTGAAGGTCAGGCGCCTTGTAAGTGGTCTCATATTCAAACCAACGGCATTCAACCAGCGTAACATAGCGTTTCCCAGAACACGGCTCTGAGAGAGAAGACGCATTGGAGTCATCATGATACGCATCAAGCGACACATGAGAATCCTCAGAAGCGGTTGTACTATCGATAGCCCAATCGGCGTTAAGATCTTCAACAGCAACATCAGGAAAAAGACTTTTAGCATCCTCAACGGATTTGCGATCAACATACCACATACGCTGTGCGTCAATGAGATTTGGTCTTACAGCATTGGCATCCCAAACCATTTTTAAGGGATCTAAACGTTGAACAGCAGGTATCCCTTCGGGATCTGTATCATAATCAAGCCGCGTATCTGTCCAGCCCATACCGCAAATAACCATATCCTGAAAAGCATCGGAATCGGCATATTCCGCCTCTGCCTCATCACGAAACCATTCTGCTGCTCCAGTAAGCAATTCATTGGGTATTGCTGCTCCCATTTGCCGTGGTTGAAACTGTACTTCGCGCTTATTATTACGCTCCGCCCCAACAATAGCATTCACAAGGGGTGCAATGCGGTTAAAAGTCATGACAGGACGGCGTTGCTCTTTTAAAACCGCAAGATCTTCCTCTGCCCATTGACGACCATTATAAAAATCAAAATCTTCACGCGCCTGTTCACGCCATTCATTAACATGTTCAATATCTTCTGCGTACCAAGACTTTAAACGCTTATAGATTTCATATTCATCGAGGATTGTCGTTTTTTGAAAGTCTTGATCTAGAATGCCATCCATGATGCCGCTTCTCTTTCCATAGTGCAATAACGCTCTTGCTTGGGTTTGACACTGGGTGCTTCATAGACAATGCACATTAAACCAAAGGCATCCGCCCCATGGCTCGACCAATCATGCTCTGCACCCAAACCAATGCCGCGCTTCTCATCCCATTTCTCGTGATACCAATTCAGTGCTTTGCGCCCTGCTACCGTCATCTCTTCATTGAACCAAACAGACGGCAAAATACGCCGCACCGCCTCTATACGCATTTTCACAGCGCCTGCCCCTTGATTAGGGATCACTTGCGTTTCAAAACCCGCATCATTTAAAGCACTCTCAAAACTCACATTGTGCACACGGTCTCTGGTCGCACCATCATGGGGCAAAACCATCAATGCTTTCTCATAGCCATTTTGACGCAACCAGCCTATATGCTCTGATAACGGCTGTCCCTGTGCTTCATAATAATTAAGCACTCTGATCTCTCTACCAACAAATTGCGCTATCCATATCGCTGTTGCATCTGCCTTAGCACCCGTGCCCCCAATGTCCCAAAAGGCGCGTATCTGCATCAAGGGGTCACGAGCAACACGCCCTATCCGCCCCTCTTGCTCGGCTGCCAACATTTCCTTTTGATAATAAGCGCCTTGAACCGCTTTCAGATAATCCCCTTCCCAGATATGCTTATAGGTCTCTGGACGGTTTCTCAGATCATCCAATCGCGCTTCATTCAAAATCTTCGGAAACTTCGGATTGTCTGACCAGTTGATCTCAACACGCTTGATTGCCTCATTGTCTGAAAAGCGAAACCGCTTCTCAACGGGAGCATTCTCTCGCAATGGATTCCATGTCACCCATAACTCTGCCCGCCATCCTTCTCCTTCTTCTCGCAAAGTCGGTATAAGCGTTTGCCAAGCTGTCTCTGTAACGGGCTCTGCCTCATCAACCCAACAAAGCAAAATACGCCCCATGGATTTGATACTTGCAATATTCCGGTCAAGACCAGAAAACTGAAAGGCTATACGACCATCTATAGACTTAATCGACGACTCCCCAACCTTGTAATAGTCCTTTAAAAAGTCATGCGCTTCAATGGCACGTTTAATCTCCTCCAATGAACTTTCTGCTAGCGAGTTTTGAAACTGCCGTGCACAAAGGATAGTGCCTGATATCCCTTCCCTACCAAATTGATAGCCTTTTAAAGCAGCCATCAAGGCAAATGATCTTGTCTTTCCAGACCCTCTTCCTCCCCAAGCCGCTCGCACCAAAGCCTTACCTGTAAAAATCGGTATAAGCTTTGGAACAATATTAATCTGTCGTGTTGTCATTGACCAAAGGCGCGATTTCTACACGCGTTATCATCTTAATGGCTCCCCCATCTTCCCCTGTCACTTGAAGAGGCAAAATCTTCCCCAACAATGCCAAATAAGCAGCGGGGCATTTGATTGCCTGTTTTTCGAGATAAGAGATCAAACCATCATCACCATATTTCTTACCAGCGCGCTCTGCTGCCTTAAGCACTGCTTCTTTCAAAATACGTGTCGTTTTATTTGGCACGCCTTTTACCCGCCCTTGACCTGCCTTTGGGGGCGTTCTTTTTGCAAGTTTTTCAGTGGTTTTCATGTGTGTTTCTTTTTGTAAACAAGACAATAAAAAAAACCCCGCAAAAGCAGGGCTCTGAACAATCATATAAACTTATAAGAAAGGTTATACCTTTACCGTAATTCTAGACGCAATTCGACTAGTACAGCAACGCCATAAAACACTATTTTTCATATCCTGTCAACAAAAAAAATCACTATATTGTGTATTTTTTATCTTTTTCACCTAAATCTAGTGTCTTTAACAACCAACCACTCAAAATTGTATCATCTAAACGAATCAATTATACGGAAGCACAAAGTTATTGATTAGCAAAAAGCGGGGGGCATTAATGTTATTTCTCAAAAAAGCAGATTTATGCAGAATTAAAAAGACATTTACAAAAATATTTGTATTCAAAAAGAACATATTAACGATTGCGTTTTTTATGGCATATCTTTTGCTAACGGCACATGGTTATGCCAGTATAAATGAATTATTTTGTTCTAAAATAATTGAAAAACTGAACCTAGAAAAAGATGCAAAAGAAAATGCGGAAAGGGGATGGAATGACACACAGAAGTTTCTAGAAATTACCCTCAATGAGTGGGAAACAATAGCTCAAGAACAGGATGCCCTGACTATAAAACTACTCAATATGAGTCCAAGACAGGATCAACAAAAGAATTATGGATTGTACACTATAATTCATACACGAAATAAAGCAATCAAAGCAAGACATGAGACAATACAATCCATTTTTAGCCTTGTTCAAAAGCGGCACATAGTGCTTCAAGCCATGGCAAAAGCATCTAAGTCTAAGCACACATCTGATGTGTTGAATTATGAGGCACAATTTTTTGAACTTCATCAGAATATTGAAAAAGTAAATAACATGATTGATGCACTAAGCAATGAAATTGATAAGATGGATCACCTTATTAAGAAAACTCTTAATCTTTAATATATACTTAAACTCCAGCCATAAAAGAAATAATGAATTATTTATCAGCAAAAAAAATAAGTTACTTATTAATCATAGTAATCAGTGTGCTTTTTCTTACCAACTGCGGACAAAAATCAGATGCAGATGAGAACCGCATTCCAAATAACCTAGCTGATGCAGTTGATATGTTTGATGTTGGTCCTCGAAATTTATATGATCTTCCAAACGAAGTGCTCGAAAAATTTGATATTAATCGATACAATCTATGTAAAATGTTAAAACAGCAACATAAAGATTACTATGGTTATGATAAATTTCAAGATGTTGATTGTAATAGCTATAAGTGAAGAATAAAAATACTAAAAATCATAAAACAAAACAAATACTTCATATCTTTCTTATTTTTAGAAACAAAAAGAGGCACTTCTGCGTACAATAGAATGAATTATTTTCCTTAGTCTTTTACAAGGCGTTATACAGAGAAACGTTTCACGTCACATTGCTTACTTTAGCATCGTTCTTAAAGATGCATAAAAAAACTATGTTAGAAATGTTGATAGCTTGGCAAGCACTTCATTCATAATCATGGGGGGAACTGTTTCCATTTTCCTTCCCTGACGCGCTGCTATATCGAGAGCTCGTGGTTGATCACAACGTATCACACCTGTAGTATGTAATCCTGTTCCTGCTAATGAAACAGCAAACCCTGCGGTTCTCGCAAAATTTCCTCCACTTGTAATAGGTAAGACAATTGGTGTTTTTGTGACACGATTAAACGCCTCCGGTGACACAACCAGTACAGGACGCGTTCCTTTTTGCTCATAACCAGAAGTTGGGTCAAGCGATACAAACCAAATTTCGCCCCGCTTCATTACAAGAGCTCTCTGCCAACAGGTTTGGCATCAAACCACTCCATATCACCATCCGCAAAATCATCTGAAGGATTACATTGCGCTAACAATTCTTCAAGAGTATAGCTAGGGAATGCCTGTGGTTTTACAACCAATTGTCCATTGTCAATAGCCAAACCCACTTGCGTGTTTTCAGAAAGATGAAGAACATCAAGCAATGCGGGCGGTATAGAGAGCATAACAGACCCTCCAACTTTACGTAATTTTGTTGTGTGCATAAAACACTCCCTTTAATATTATATAAAAATATAACATTCTAATGCATATTCTTCAAGAGCTTTTCATGCTTTTATGGAAAAAGAACAATAAAACATTTACCATTTAGTTTTTCTGTCAAAATATTTATGAAGCGCGTTAAGAGCGACCCGCAATGAATTCACAAGATGTGGTAATGTTTGGTCTTCGACAACAATATATTGTATTGCTGCATAAAGATTATACTGTCTATAGAGATGTTGTGTTTCTTTTATCGCCTCTTGCATATTAGAAAACTGTTCTGTTGTAAATTCAACCCATTTTTCTCTTGCTTTGTCATCAGAAGATGATGGTATTTCATCATAAACAGCGCTTGGTAAACCTTTTGCACACAAATAGTCATTTTTCACTTCAAGATATTTTTGCGCAGCATCATACTGGTCTTGAGTAAGCACGCCTTGCAAACACAGCCGCCCAACATAAGTACCAGCAAGCGGATTTTTAGCCTCTTCAATCGTCAAACCAAAGCGTTTGGCACGCATTTCAATTGCCAATTGATTAACAGGATCTTGACGTACTTTCACTTGTGAAATGTAAGCATCTTTCTTTTTCATACATCCCCTAATCTGTGGAAGCCCACATGTTTCTCTTTGCCATATTTTATCAATCAAAATGGTATGCTGTCATTAAGAGATGTACTATGATCAGCAGCACCTGAAGCGATAGCATAATTTTGAGAAGTAATAGATGAAGGGGCAGATTGCTCTTTCTTTGTATCAAGCAAATACAACTCGCCTTTGTATTGTGGCAAGACAATCTCTGTTGTGTAACGGTCATGCCCATTTTTATCTTGCCATTTGCGTGTCTGTAATTTTCCTTCTATGTAAACCTTTGAACCTTTGTTTAGATATTGAAGTGCAATTTTTGCTAAATGTGGATTAAAAATCACCACGGAATGCCATTCTATTTTCTCTACTTTTTGATGAGTATTTTTATCCGTATAGCTTTCAGAAGTTGCCATACGAAAATTGACCACCTCAGCTCCAGAATTCATTGTTTTGCTTTCGGGATCAGCACCTAAACGCCCGATTAACATCACTTTATTTAGCATGTTTTTCTTACCTTAAATTTGTATTTTAATACATACAAAATCCTAGCATGATTTGCATATTTTTTCAATTATTTCAAAAGGATATTATTGTTTTTTAACATATAAAATTATCTCTTAAAGCGCTCTTTGATAAATAATCAATTGACATAAATGCATGGTGTATAGTATCAAGTATCAAGAGGGTATATATGGCAATCGTTAGTTTTAAGCATAAAGGGTTGAAATTATTCTTTGAAAGAGGAGTCTTCAAAGGCATACAACCCGCGCATGCTAAAAAATTAGCAAACATTTTAGTAATTTTAGATACAATATCCGCGCCTGAACAAGTTACTCTTAAATCGTATCGTCTACATGCGCTTACGGGCGATTTAAAAGGTTACTGGTCAATGCGTGTCAATGGAAATTGGCGTGTTACCTTTCGTTTCATTGGGACAGACGTTGAACTGGTTGATTATCAAGATTACCATTGAGTTTTGAGGTGTTATTATGATGTACAATCCTCCACACCCTGGCGGCATTTTGAAAGAAGAATTGCTTGATGAATTAGGGTTAACAGTAACAGAAGCTGCAAATCGTCTTGGCGTTGCACGTTTAACTTTATCCCGCGTCTTAAACTGCCATGCAGCGATTAGCATTAATTTAGCTTTACGGTTAGAAAAAGCGGGTTTAAATGATGCGGAATTCTGGCTTAAATTGCAACAAAAGCATGATTTGTGGCAAGCTCGGCATAACAGCCCAATCCCACATATTTCACCTTTAGAGCAAGTAGGGCATCTTTAAAAAGACTTAGTCCATCTTTCTTCATACCTAGAGGTCATATTCTTTAAAATCAAGCAACTTCTGATAGTTTTTTTACGCCTTTATTGATCTCGTCTATAAGAGGTTCGTAATTGAGAACGCTTTTCGGAATAGCACCACCGTAAACCCATGCTTTCACTTGCGCTTTGGTACTAAAATCCGCATTTTCTGGTGTGGTATAATACTGTCCGCCATCAAACTTTTCACACTCTCTTGTGCCATCTTCATATTCATAGAGGTTGTAAAAATACTCCTCTGCTCCGTCCCCCCAAGGAACATAACCAACAGCTGTTGCAACAAACTCTTTTTTCATTGGCTGTTTACGCTTTTTTAAGAACAGGTCTTTTAATATTCTCATGTTTTTAGTCCATAATTTTACCAATTGGTCTATTTACCTTAAATTTGACCATACAGAGCGTTTTGTACTGCAGATATGGTTTTCATCGTAAAATCTTTAAATCGCTTTGTATGGTACCTTTTTATCGATTTAAATACATATCCAATCCCAAAATGATCAGCACTTTTCACTACTTTGCTGTGGACCAAAGCGTTTCATTATCCCACCAATGCCATTTAAAGTCTCTTCAAGCTCTTGCTTGTGAACAAGCGTTATAGGCGTTGAATACTCTTTCGCTGCTTGTTCTTT
Organism: Bartonella sp. MR63HLJHH; assembly: GCF_042194155.1. NCBI lineage: Bacteria > Pseudomonadati > Pseudomonadota > Alphaproteobacteria > Hyphomicrobiales > Bartonellaceae > Bartonella > Bartonella sp. MR63HLJHH. Next base: position 145,487 of record NZ_JBHIMN010000004.1, on the reverse strand, counting down.
CAACTCCTTTTCACGGAATCTCAAAACAGCATTGCGTACAAAATTGGCTTTTCTCAAAAGATCGTTTTCCAAATCACGACACAACCTGACAAGTTCACGCGTGCTCGGAAAAAACGTATCGGATAAACAATTTATTTCATCACATAAAATCCGTTTGACCACTGTCATCAGTGACCATGCAGAGACATTTTCCAAAACCATTCCATAGGTCAACGCCATTCCCTCATGGTCTGATTGTTGTGCTATTTTCAAACCACACGACAGCATGCGAATAGCTTTTGCTATATCCTCTTTACCTGCTTTCACTGCGAAGAGCTCTTGCAATTGATCACCAGCCTCTAAAGCAATCGATTCCTGCTGTTTCGTTAATTGGCTGCCTTCCTTCAAAATAAATGGACCTCTCAGGGGTATCATCGCATGAATGTGCTTCAAAGTACCCTCGATTTCCGATATCAAGGAGACTGTCTGCGATACGTTCCCCAATGCTTTTTTGCTTTTGAGTGTAATTTCCATTGTTTCCACCATTGTTGTTCGTGTTTTTTGTTTTTTCTAAATCCTCGATAGCCTTTCGCACCCAGTTTCTCCACGTTGCTTGCCAATCGATTTTGGTTGCATTTGCTCCGGTTTTTGAACGCCAATAATCTCGAAACTTTGCGATTTCGACTTTGACTCGCTCTGCCGGCAAGCCCTCTTCGATTGCAAAATCGTAATCGGGTTCAAAATCCGTAGGCAATCGACAACCGCGATTAGCTTGCGCTCGTTTTGCTTTTTGGGAAACGTTCTCTTGCTCGTGAATGGGAGGTTGGTTGTCTGATGATGTTGTGATTTGCTCTGATGTGGTCTCAACAGCAGCAACCTCAGTTGGCTCATCAACCAAATCGATTGTTTCTAAACTTTCAGAACCAATTTCTTTTTTTGCTAAAACGATAGTTTTAGTTTTTTTATGTATATTCTTATTCTGGTTCTTTATAGCTTGATTTTGCTTAGCATTTGCTTCATTTTGCTTAGCATTTGCTTCAGCAAAATTATTAACATGTTGTTTTGTATTATTTTTTGCTTGTGCACCTTTTTTACCAGCCTCACTACGAACTTGCGATATGTGCTCTTTTTTATCAGCAAAATCGTTTAGCTCTTCTTCAACGCGCGTATTCCACAACCCATTATCTGTCTCAACAAGTTTATTATTTCTCATGAGATATTCGACAATAGCTGCAAATTTTTTCTGCGAACAATGACAAACGCGTGCAAGCGTTTGAAAATCTGTTTTAAGTGGTTCTTTTTTTTCATACATGCAAACGAGAAGGGTTATATAAACCCCCCGTTGTTCAGATGTCATTCCATTTGTACCACTTATCCAGTCATACAAATGGAATCTTATCCATGGCATACCATTAGACATGCGCATCCCCTTCTTTCTTTAAATATAAATTAGTGATCATAATCCCCCCTTAAGGCTGTTGCGTATTTATGCGTGCGCATGGTGGCGCGTAATCTATTAATTTGATCTCTTTATTTTTGCCTGTTTAAGAGTGTGAATGGTGCTGTTGATGTTCATTATTATCTGTAGGAGAAGTAGTAAAAGCAGGCATAGGGCTAGAACTATCCTTCAACTTTTGCAGCTTGAGATAATTTATTACGGAGATAGATCCTCTTTTTTCCCACTTGCAAACAGCTGCTTGAGTTACACCAAGCATTTTCGCCATTTCTGATTGTGTCCAATTAAATTTGCCCCGTATTGACTTAGTCAAATTCTTAAAATCTTCTCGTTGATCCATTTACAAGCTCCAATTACAGCTTTGTCTTATTTTATTCATATAATTATAGTTATATAAAGTCAATGAAAATTATCTTTATCAACGATAAAAAAATAAGGTAAGCAGAAGTATGAGTAATAAATCTAATATCATAAGCACATTAAAAAAGATTTTGACCGAGTTTAACTTAACGCAAGAAGATGTAGCCAAACGGCTAAACGTAACACAAGCTTCAGTGTCTAAGTGGTTAAAAGATTCTGATCCACGCGGCTCTAATCGAGATGCCATTTTAGAATTATATAAAGAACTAAAAGGGGATAATCACTTCACAACTTTTGTTCCTCTTATGGGGTATATAGGAGCAGGAACACAGATAGATCCAAGTTTTGAACAAATCCCTGAAGATGGTCTTGAACAAGTAGAAATTCCTTTTGCTTTACCTGATGATATGGTTGCTTTTGAAGTTAAAGGAGATTCTATGATTCCAGCCTATAAAGATGGAGATATGGTTATCGTAAGACGGCGCCAAATTAAAACAATAGAATCCTTTTTTGGCAAAGAAGCCGTTATTTTAACACATGATAATAAAAGATATATAAAGCAGATTAGCAGGGGAATGAATGGTGAAATAGATCTGCTTTCTTGGAATGCCTTACCTATTAAGAATGTTAAAATTGTGTGGGTTGGAGAGATATTTGCTATTTTGCCAATAAGTTCTTACAGCAAGATGATTCGGACTTATCGCTAATTATCCTCCCCTCTTATTCAGCAAGATATTATAATATTTTTTATAAAAAATATAACTTTTTATAATTTTTTGCTTGATATTTTATAATTATAGTTATATAAGTAATTATACAAACCACGCACAAACAATTGCCAAGAGGCGTTAGGGAGGAGAAATTATGGAAAATCCAATTCTTATAAATTCCAATGAAATTTTATTAGTTGCCTACGATAAAGATCAACACATTGCAGAGTCTGGACCACTTGATGCAAGCCAAATTCTAAGCATTGTTGATGAGGTAGATGATGCAATCCAAATCTTTCGTATAAATCCTTCTGAGAATAATTGTGAAGATATCTCTGAAGAAATTGCAGAAGCATATGTAAAAGAAAATATCGAACATCTCCATGAGGATAGTAAAGTTCATGACTTTGTACGTGAAAGTGATGCTTACCACGATCTTTTATCTGATTTAGCAGACGAAAAATATAATGATGAGATTTACGGTACCTACGAACAACAACACCGTTTGCGTCCTTGTGATGTGCTTTAAAAATTCTGAAGGGCGCTTTTAAAAGCGCCTCCCCTTTTCCCATCAATAATTGATTAGAGTAAACTTATGAACACACATGATAATCATATTCATAGTGAAGGATATCTCACGCCTGAAAACGAGGTAGACAACAAAATCGGTTATGTCCAAATGGTCAATGCCCATGTAATGCATAGGTACTTACATTTGAAACAAGATTTTTCCACTTGGTTTAATGATTGTGTTGAAAAGCTTGATCTAAAAGAAGGCATGGATTTTGTTTTTACAAAACAAGAATGGAACAGACAGAAGATTTGTCCAAAATCTGAAATAGAAACAGATAAAACCGATAATCATTATTTCAAAATTCACGCAGCAAGGAAAATTGCTCAAGCAGAACGTCATAGAAACTATGGCAGAATATTATATCAAACCTTGTGTTTTTCTTAATTAAGGGGGTGATGATGCGAAACTTTATTACAATACCTGAAAACAATTTTCAAAACACAACTGTTCCAACCATGTCTAGTCGTGAAATTGCAGAGTTATGCGGTAAGCAACATGCGCATATTATGCGTGATATTCGACAAATGTTAGGAGAATTATATCCTGAAGGGGGTCAATCCAAATTTGGATCCACCTATTTAGATAAACAGGGTAAGACCCAAAACTGTTACAACCTTCCTAAACGTGAATGCCTTATCTTAGTTTCGGGTTACAGCATGACATTACGTGCTAGGATTATAGACCGTTGGCAAGAATTGGAAAAGCAAGCAGTAACACCACAAATCGACTACTCAAGTCCAAAGGCTATGATTGGCTTTTTGAATTACCTACAAGGTCAAATAGATCAAAAAGACACCATCATTGAAGATTTAACACCAAAGGCAATGGCTCTTGAAAGCTTACAGCGTCATGACGGACTCTTCGGTCTTACAGAAGCCGCTAAAATACTCGAGATGCAACCAAAACAGTTCATTCTCTTCTTACAGAAAAAAGGTTGGGTTTACCGGCGTGCAGCAGGTGGAAATTTGCTTCCTTATCAAGACAAAATCCAAAAGAAACTTATGGATTGTCCAACCATCACACTTCAAACCGCAAGTGGAATAGAAAAAGTCATTCCTTGCGCAAAAATCACAGCAAAAGGAATTGGTGTGCTGTCTCAAGAGCTTAAAAGACAAAGCATGCATTAAGAGCAACAATCATGGAAAAGAAATACGAACGACTAATCTTATAGTATCTCTATAAGCCGTTTCTAACCACACAAACAACCATTTTAAACATAAGCGTGATTCACGCCACGGGGGAATTGCGCTCAAATAGGAGGAAATCAAGATGAGTGAACAAAACACTAACCTAACAGAAATTGAAGAAACGCATCACTTAGCGGTTAAACAAACTGCTATGGAACGTATTTTAAACAGAGCCTTAGAAAATGACGTCGATATGGACCGTCTTGAGCGTCTCATTGCCTTACGAGAAAAAGAAATAGAACGACAAAACTACGAAAGATTTGCCAGTGATCTTTCGAATATGCAAACGGAATATCAAAAAATACAAAAAAACTCTACAAACACCCATACAAACAGCCAATATGCAACCCTTGACCAGTACATTGATGCTGTAAAGAAGCCTCTTGCAAAACACCGTTTTGCTTTGTTTTCTCGTATCAAAGAACAGAGTTCAGACAATATAATTATAGAAATGACTTTGACGCATCCGTCTGGAAATAAAATCTCAACAGAAGGAAAGTTTCCTTATGACACGAAAGGATGCAAGTCAAATATACAATCGGTTGGTTCTGCAATCACATACGCACGCAGATATCTGTTAGGCATGCTTCTTAATGTCGTGAGTGAAGATGATGATACGGATGGGAACACACCTATTAAAAAGGCTTTTCCACAACAGATCAATGAAATCAGAAGACTCATAGTACAAACCCAAGCAGAAGAAGAAAAAATACTTGCTCATTTCGACGTCAAAAAGCTTGACGATATGTCTGAAGGACAAGCACAAACGGTATTGCATCTTTTGAAAAAGAAACAAAACAAGCAAAAGGTGGAAACAGATTCTACTATACAAGATGCCGATATAGCAACGCCACAAGAGCAACAAACGGCGGTGTGAGATGAAACAAAGAACAGCAGAATGGTTTCAAGCAAGGCTAGGAAAAGTCACTGCTTCAAACGTTTACAACATACTCAGTAAGACAGCAAAAGGTTTGCCTACAAGCAAATATGAAGACTACAAAACGAAACTCATGGCAGAACGCTTAATAGAGGAAATAAGCCAATCTTATACAACACCTGCTATGCAATGGGGCATTGAACATGAAGAGAATGCCTTGAGAGAATATGAATTCATTTATGACGCAGAAGTCACAAGATGCGGTTTTATTTCACACCCAAAAATGGAAATGGCTGGTGCAAGTCCTGATGGGTTCATTGGAGAGGACGGTTTAATCGAAGTCAAATGTCCACAATCAACGACTCATCTTCGTTTTTTTATTTATGACGAAATCAAGCCTGAATATATCGCACAAATGCAATTCCAAATGGCTTGTACAGGACGAAAATGGTGTGATTTCATTAGCTATAATCCAAACTTTGTAGGCAAATCTACTGGTTTGAGAATGAAAGTCAAACGCGTCCTCCGTGATGAGAAATACATTGAAGAGATTAATAAAGCGGTCGAAATCTTTTTAGGGGAAATAGAACAAGAGATGCAAAAGATTTTGGCAAAAGCTGCTTAAACCTATGGGGGTGCTCTCTCCTTCTCCTCTTGCTTAAGCACCCCCACCCATTTACCAAGGAAATTAAACGTGTGTAACACCAAACATATTATCATACAGCCTGCTAAAGATGAGGAATTTTGTTTTTTTACCATTGGCTATGAAGGTAGGTCCCTTGAGAATTATCTTAGTTGTCTCATAGAAAACAATATCAAAACTTTATGTGATGTTCGTAAAAATCCAATAAGTAGAAAACAGGGATTTTCGAAAAGACAATTAGAGCAAGCTGTAAGCAACATTGATATTGAATATATGCATATGCCTGAACTTGGAATTACTTCTGAAAAACGAAGAAATTTGAAAACACAAAAAGATTATGACCGCCTTTTTGAAGATTATCAAAATACAACTCTCAAGAATAATTCTTGTGCAATAAATAAATTATATCAAATTTTTTTAAATAAAAAGCGTGTTGCAATCACCTGTTTTGAAGCCAATGTATGCATGTGCCATAGAGGACAACTCGCATTAGCTCTTACTCAATTGCCTGATTGGAAATATGAAATTGAACACATCTAAAAAATAAACTTACAAACTTTTTACATATGGGGGTGCTCTCTCCTCCCAGCACCCCCGCCCTTTCCTAACAACTTTTAAGTAATGCATGATTCACGCTACGGGTGGATTGTGCGCAAATCAAGGAAATAAATCATGGAAAAGAAATATGAACTTACTGATGAAACAATTGAAGTTGATGGATTTACGCTTCACCGAATTAGAGCATTAAGAGATTTTGGTGGCGTCAAGAAAGGTAACCTTGGGGGCTTTATAGAGGATGAGGACAACCTAAGTCATGAAGCCGACTGTTGGGTTAGTAATGAAGCTATGGTTTATTGTGGTGCCGAAGTTTACGACAGCGCTAAAGTGTTTGGTAACGCGAAAGTTGCTTATTTTGCACGCGTTTATGGCAATGCACAAGTTTATGATAACGCAAAAGTATATGGGGGGGATATTTTTGGGGACGCACAAATTTACAAATATGCAATTATTGATGGTAATCCAAGAATTTATGGCGACGCACAAATTTATGCCGATTACAAAATTGTTTACAAGGAAAAGACAGAAAACTTAACAGGGGACGACGTTCCTTTCTAGCAACACAAACAAACTTTTAACACCAGCGTGATTCACGCCACGGGAGAATTACATCTAAAATGAAGGGGAATAAACATGCCACACCGCCCACCTACTATCACGCAACCAGCTATTGCTCGTGCTTTAAGAGAAGCTAAAAAACAAGGATGTGAACTCATAGAAATCAAACCTACAGGAGAATTATTAATTCATATCAATAAAACCATAACACCAACAACGACAGATAATACTTATAGCATTGACGATTTTCCACCGCTTGAAAATGAACAAGAAGACTACGAGACCAGCAAAAGCTGCCCCTCTGTCGACGGTATAAAGTTTTAGCCATGCCAAAACGCCGTCCACCGCATCTTGTTCGTGAACGTACACGCCATGGTAAAGTTATATGGTATGTACGTATTGGTCATGGACCACGGTTTCGGATTGAAGGAACCTATGGAACGCAAGAATTTGTTGACAATTATACGCTGGCTATTAAACAAGCGCAAAATGGCTCCTCCAAAACAAAGAGGCGTACCAGACTCACAGAAGGGTCTTTCGATTGGTTGTTGCATCAGTATTTACAAAGCATGCAATGGCATAATCAATCAGAATCTACTAAAAAAGTTAAATATCGAATTCTGAATAATGTTTCTAAACATATCGGTGATCGTGCATATAAAAGCATAAACAAACAACACATTCTTGACGCAGTAGAAAGAAGACGAGAGACTCCCGCGGCGGCAAGACATTTTTTAACGGCTTTAAATGGTCTTTTCAATTGGGCAGTTGATAACGATCTTTTAAATAGAAATCCTGCTTTTAATATAAAGCCGCCAAAATCCTTTAACGCAGAAGGATTCATACCATGGTTAGAAGAAGATATTGATAAATATTATTACCGTTGGTCACATGGTACACATGAACGTGTATGGATTGACGTCCTTTTATATACAGGTTTACGTCGTGGTGATGCCGTTCGTATCGGCTGGAAAGATATCACAACAGATAATATTATTCATTTAAAAACAGAAAAGAGCCAATTTAAAACAGATGTTTTTCTCCCGATTTTGCCTGAACTTGCAGAAACACTTAAAATTGGACCTATTGGAGATGAAACATTTATTTGCGGTAAAGAAGGTAAAAAACTGACCAAAGAAAGTTTTGGTAATCTGTTTCGTAAAGCTTGTAATGCAGCAGGTATTAAAAAATCAGCGCACGGATTGCGAAAATTAGCAGCAACACGTGCAGCCAATGCTGGTGCGACAGTTTCGCAAATGAAAGCGCTTTTTGGCTGGACAGAAGATAACATGGCATCCCTCTATACCAAAACAGCCGACAGAAAACGACTTGCAATAGAAGCAATCAAAAAACTTCAAAAAAGTTAGGACAATGAGTGGCTGCTAAAAAACAAACTAAAGCCCCGTCAAAATTATGAATGAAATTAATGCGGCATTTGAGGTGCATCAGAAACCAGAGGAGAAATAGGTGGTTGTGTCTGTTGCATTGTTTGCCATAAATTATAATTCGTTTGCATATCCAGCCAAAATTTTGCTTTACTAAAACCAGCTAATTCTAATTTCACTGCAAGTTCGGTACTCATAGAGGCATGTCCGTTAATCACTCTTGATAGAGAAGCTCTTGTCATATGGAGATGATCAGCTAACTTTTGTATTGTTATCCCCATTTCTTCTAAGAAAGCTACTTTTAGAACTTCGCCCGGATGTGCGGGGTTATGCATCATTTGTTTTCGTTCCTTTCATCAATGGTAATCTTGATAATCAACAAGCTCCACATCTGTTCCTATAAAGCGAAAAGTAACACGCCAATTTCCATTCACCCATATAGAATAGTATCCTGTAAGTTCACCTTTAAGAGGATGCATTTTAAAGGCAGGCGCTTTCAACATTTCAGGCGTCGTAGCACTTGTTAAAGCCGTCAAGATAACGCGTAATTTTTTCACGTGATCTGATTGAATAGCTTTTGTAGAACCTGTTGTATAAAATAATTTTAAGCCCTTATGTTTGAAACTCACAATTGCCATTACCGCCCCTTATCGTATATCGTCACTATACGATCAATAAAAATAAGAGTCAAGCGCCCTGCTAGCAAATCCAGTTATCTAGATAAAATGATTGGGTATAAGCTATAAAAAAGTTAGGGATAGGTAGAAAATAAGTTAAAAGAATCAACGGAATCAAAATTCCCGAACTTTTATATAACCTATTGATTTTACTAAACATTGGCTGGGGTACCTGGATTCGAACCAGGGAATGCCGGTACCAAAAACCGGTGCCTTACCGCTTGGCTATACCCCAAAAAAAACACGCTTTATAGCGACTCTTGCACCTTATAGCGATTCCTGTGATTGGACGCAATATCTGAAAATCAAAGACCTTACTTTTTTATCATAAAGTGCCTGATTTATCATAAAGTGCCTGAGTCTTGTATGGCATTGCATCAATACAAATTCGTAGCAGGAACTGATATACAATTGTGCTTTTAAAACAAGTAGAAACCATTTATCCACCAATTATTTTGCTCTTTGTATTGATTTTTTAGGAACAGAAAATGAAAATCCCGTAGTTTACTCATGTATCTAATAAATTAGCATATGATTTACTTTTCTTGATATATTCCAATCTCATCTTGCTTCATTAAGATAAAAGCTGTCACCATATTGGGAACTGGTAAAGTGTGTGATAGTTGCTGTGCTCTTTCATTAAGCGTAAAGATGATAATGTCCACTGGTTTTTACATTATATTATTCATGAATAGCGCCATAAAATGAAATCAAACACATTGAAAAATATCTCCTAAAAATAACACTTAAATATTCTATTGCAAACACTATGACACACCAATAGGTTAGAAGAGTTTTGCAAAAATTAAAAATATTTTATCTGGCATTTGAAAAAATAAAGATATAAGAACGAGGGATAATAGCTATTTCTATTTACTTTATTATTCAAAAGATAATGATATTTTTATCGGTTCATAGATGTAAAAATCTTCAGAAACAATCTTTATATAGACCAATGCCTTTTTTGATTGATTAGCATACATTTCCTAAAAGCTTCTTTTACAAAAAGAGAGATATTAAAATTAATTTCACACAAATAGGTATTCAACATTTGCTTTTCAATTCTGTAAATGGCAAATTAGACTTATGAAATAAGCTTAACAATTAGAATCGAGGAGATTTTTAATGGCTTTTGAATTGCCCCCGTTGCCTTATGATTACGATGCCCTTTCACCTTATATGTCACGCGAAACGCTTGAATATCATCATGATAAGCATCACCTCGCTTATCTTAACAATACCAATAATTTTGTGAAAGAGTTAGGCTTAGAAAATGAAAGCCTTGAAGATATTGTTAAAAAAAGTTTTGGAAAAAATATTGGTTTGTTTAATAATGCAGCACAGTATTACAATCATAACCACTTTTGGCTTTGGATGAAAAAAGATGGGGGTGGCCAAAAACTTCCTGAAAAGTTAGCAAAAGCTATTGACACTGATCTAGGTGGTTACGACAAATTCCGCGCTGATTTTATTGCTGCTGCTAGTGCCCAATTTGGTTCTGGATGGGCATGGGTTGCTGTTAAAGATGGCAAGCTTGAAATTATGAAAACGCCTAATGGCGAAAATCCCTTAATTCACAATGCTCGACCTATTTTGGGTGTCGATGTGTGGGAACATTCCTATTACATTGATTATCGCAATGCTCGACCGAAGTACCTCGAATCCTTTGTAGACCATTTAATTAATTGGGACTATGTTTTGAAACTTTATGAAGAATGTGAATTTTAAGCTATCTAGATAATTTTTTTAGTGTATGAAAGTCCCTATAATCCAATAAATTATCGGGGACTTTCAAACAAAGATATTATGGATTAGCAACAGCCTTTTCCTGCTATCTTGAGAATATATGCATAGATATAGGCAACTTCTTCTAGCTTTGAAAAACGTCCAGCTGCACCAGCGTGCCCCGAATCCATATTAATACGTAATAAAATTGCATTATCGTCTGTTTTTAAGTCTCGTAATTTTGCCACCCATTTTGCAGGCTCCCAGTAAGTTACACGAGGATCTGTTAATCCTGCCATCACAAGTATAGGGGGATAGTTTTGAGCTTTGACATTATCGTAGGGTGAATAGGAAGCAATAAGCTTATAATCTTCTTCTGATTCAAGAGGATTCCCCCATTCGGCCCATTCTGGAGGTGTGAGTGGCAATGAAGCATCTAACATTGTCGCTAAGACATCAACAAAAGGCACATTCGCTACGATTCCAGCAAAATCCTGTGGAGCTATATTGGCAATGGCTCCCATCAACATCCCCCCTGCTGAACCACCATAAGCAATAAGCCGGTTGTGAGAAGTGAATTTATTGTTTACAAGGTAACGTCCACAAGCAATAAAATCTGTAAATGTATTGTGCTTAAAGAGATGTTTTCCTTTCTCATACCATTCTACTCCCTTTTCTTTTCCTCCGCGAATATGAGCAATCGCGTAAATAAACCCCCTGTTTACTAGAGAAAGTACATTACTATTAAAACTGGCAGGAATAGAGATTCCATAAGCACCATAACCGTAAAGAAGACAAGGCGCACCACCATCAAGAGGAGTGTTTTTGTGATAAAAAAGTGAAATAGGAATCTTCTCACCATCGTCTGCTATTGCTGTAATACGTCGTGTTACATATGCATCTTTATTATGCCCAGAGGGAATTATTTGCGTTTTTAAAAGCATTCGTTTACGACTTTTCATCTCATAATCAAACACTTGATCAGGTGTTGTCATAGATGAATAGGAAAAACGAATAGTTGGACTGTTATATTCTGCAACCCCTTGTAGACCTAAAGAATAAGCCTCTTCAGTAAAAGCAATGGAAGTAACTTTTTTAGTGGTACGTTCCATTACTTTTATACGTGGAAGCCCCTCAAAACGTTCGATCCAGACAAGAAAATCTTGATAAGCATCATGGGATAATATTAGGCACCCAAGCTGATGTGGGACAAACTCAGACCAATTTTCTGATTGTGGAGATGTATATGGCGCTACCATAATTTTGAAATCTTTTGCATTATCTAGATTGGTCAGAATATAAAAGACATCACCACCTTCTGTAAGTGAATATTCAATACCTTTTTGTCGTTTCCGTACACATTGGGGAGTAGTAAAAGGCGCCTCAGCAGGAATCAACCAGATCTCTGATGTTTCATGATCATGAATATTAATATAAATAATATCATTAAGCTTAGAGCCGCTTACATCTAAGAAAAAACCTGGATTGTCTTCGCGAAAAATAAGCTTATCTTGTGATTGATCAGTGTTTAATCGGTGATAATAGAGCTCTGAAGGTCGGTGATTTTTATCCATTTTAGTATAGAAAAAACCTTCAGATCTAGCATCCCATACAATTTGACCAGATGTATCAGTAATTATGTCCATACAGTCAGACAATGTCTCAAAATTACGAATTTTAGCTGTATAGAATTCTGATCCTTTGTCATCATAGGTCCATACCACATGTGTATGGTCAGGAGATTCTTGAACTGAACCAAATTTGAAATATTCTTTGCCTTCTGCCAAGACATCACCGTTAAGGTAAACGGTTTTTTCTCCGCCATTCCTTGGTGTCCGAAAATAATGCGGTTGTTGACCTCCGGTAACATAAGAGAATCCGTAAGCAAAAGGACCATGTTTTATAGGAACAGAACTATCATTCTCTTGGATCCTGTTTTTCATTTCGGTAAAAAGCAAATCTCGTAATGGTTTTGTATCAGCCATTTGAGCTGATTGATAAGCATTTTCTTTTTCAAGATAATGTCGAATATTTGGATCAAGACAGTTAGGATTTTTAAAAACATCTTGCCAGTTAGACGCACGTAGCCAATGATAGGGATCATCACGAAAAATACCATGATATATTTCCTTATGAGTGATTCTAAATGCTTTGGGAGGAATTGCAAAAGTGCGGGTCATACACAATCCTATATTAAAATATGTTAACAGCTTCGTTTATTCGTTTATATGTTAGAATCATAATTATTGATGCAAGTGTAAAAATCTATAAGTTCTATTCACTTGTAAAAATAGCGCCATGATAATTTTTAAAACTAATACCTTTCTGTCCATTACATATCACAGCTATTGTTTTCTAGGGATATAATACCACTTTTATAATGAAAGTGATTGGTAAGACAATTAAACTATGAGAAAAAGAATTGATTTTTTTTGAAACAGTATAATCTTATAATTTTATAGAAAGTAATAACTATATTTAAAGTATTTTTATTAATGTATAAAACATAAAAATATTCTATGTCGTTTTAATGAATAGTTTTATATTATAAGTAATGCTGTTGTGTCTTATTTATAATATAGTATGTTCTTTATTATTAAATTTAATAAATATAAATAATAAAAACAAATTTAAAATTTAGTAAAAATAAAATTACTAAATTATAAGTATTCAAAATAAAAAATACTAATTTATATATTATATTTTTATAATTAGTAATTTTATTTTTACGTTCTCAAAAAAAAATAAATAAATTTTATCCTATATTTTTTTATATTTGTGATGTATTATATGTCATGTATGATATGTTATAGGATAAAAATATATTTTAGCATGTAATAATTTCGTTTTTCTTATTTTATATTATGACAAAAAAGAGGTATTTATTTGATTTTTTTGTGTTTTGGCAATTTTATAGAATAATTGAATTGACAAAAAAGATTTTTGTACAATATGAAGCTCATGTGCATGAGATCTTTATATCATGAGTATATGCACTATATCTCGATTTTGAATTACTCAATTTTAAATTAAAGGAAACAAGAATGGAACATCGTGCAGTCTTAGAGACTGAAAGCAATTTAGTTATTACATTGGTTGCTGATATTGTTGCTGCCTACGTGAGTAATAATTCTATTCGACCGACTGAAGTGCCAAGTTTAATTGCTGATGTCCATGCTGCTTTTCGTAAAGCAGGGAATTTAGAGTTAACAGAAGTCGAAGTTGAAAAACAAAGGCCTGCCGTTAATCCAAAGCGTTCAGTATTTCCTGATTATCTCATTTGCCTTGAAGATGGGAAAAAATTTAAATCTCTAAAGCGTCATCTCATGACACATTATGGAATGTTGCCAGAGGAGTATCGTGAAAAATGGCAGTTAGATAGTTCTTATCCTATGGTGGCGCCTAATTATGCAAAAACACGATCAGCTTTGGCCAAAGAAATGGGTCTTGGACGCAAAAGTAAACGGAAAAAAACTAAATAATCTTATTTTGCGAAAAAATGGTTTCGTGTATAAATTTGATTTCAGTATACATGTTTTGTGTGAATCTTTTGTATATATAGCAATTTCTATCAAGGGGATTATACATAGCTTTCGTTACGAATCCGTTTAATCATTGATTTCAGACCATTTGATCGTTGTGGTGTAAGATTTTCATTTAAACCAAGTTTTTCAAAGAGCTCTTGAGCATCAGAATTGCGAATTTCAGAAGCTTTTTTGCCTGAATAAAAAGCAAGAAGTATGTAAATGAGTCCACGCACAATATGAGCATCGGAATCACCTTGAAACGTCAATATTGGATCTTCTGAGTTATTACGTGAAGATAAAAGCCACACTTGGCTAACACAACCAGGAACTTTGTGAGCATCGTTTCGAGCGCTTTCCGGAAAAGGTGGCAATTCATGGCCAAGCTCAATGACATAACGATAACGGTCTTCCCAATTATCCAAAAGCGAAAAGTTCTCTATGATATTACCGATTGTTTCCGCCATTATTTTAGTCCTGTTTTGTTTGAATAATCATTCTTAAATACACTTATAAAAAATAAATATTTATTCTTCCTAACATAAATAACACGAAGAACGTTAAAAATCCTTATTTCAAGATAACATTGTATGGTTTTGTAAGAACTCTTGTATTGCGATTTTGCAAGAAACATTAAGGGAAATCTCTGATATTATTGTTGTTCCCTAATATGTTGCCTAAATATTCATAAGCAGCTCTTGCACCGTAATATGCGCGTTCACCAAGTGAACTTAAAAATGATTTTCCTACTTTGCAGGTTTCTATATTACGGTCACAAAATGCTCCTAGGTCATTTAAAGCTTCTTTAAATGCACTAATCACATCGCTCGTTGTTGTCTCATTATTTTTGGGGCTAAAAGAATAGTCACTGCTTGGATTTGCTACAAAAAATGAAATAATGACAAAAATAAAAAATAAAAAAAATGATAATTTGATTAAAAAACGTATCATGGGCAATCAATGTACCGCAGTGGTAAATACAATAAAAGAAACATTTTATACACTGTTTCTTTATAAACAATTTATAAAATTTGTTTTTTATAAAATTGAGTATGCATTTATTGGATCTATATCATTGGCTTTTTTATAAATATGGCACAATGCCGCTGTATAAAATGGGATACATTGTCTATTCAGTAAAAATTTAACATCCCAATTATACACTTACAGGCTGATCATATTAATGAACATACCATGATAAAAAATGAGAGATATAACCATGATCGTGCATAAGAGTTAAGAAATGTACCCCCCACATTTATAACCTTTCATTCCACAAGAAAGTGTAGCAATGAGATAAGGATTAAACACAGAGTCCAATTTCTTTTCCATATTGTGTACATACTTATTTTAAATAATAGTTCATCATCTTAGCTTAGTTGAAAAGGCTAAAAAGAGTCAGACTCTGTTATTCTGACTCTAGTAGTGATAAAATATTTATATTATCTATAAAATTTTTACTAGAACATCACCAACATGATCAATATGTCGATCAAAAGATCAAACAATAGCTTCATCTCTTATAACTCCATCTCAAGATCTCAAGACAAGTTTTTCTATAACATTGTAAACATCAATTTAATTGATACAAAAGTAGCTCCACTAAAATATAATAACCTTAAGAGACCAGTATTCTCACCAAACCGTTTACAAAAAAGTAACCCTATATATGTAAATTGTAAAGAATATAATGACTCTTATCTTTTTAACGTTATAGAAAAATAGTCTCTAACTTGTTTTTAAATGATAGGCAAACATCTGCGCCAAAAATGAAGAATAACGTGATATTATTATTGAGATGATTATATGTGATAATGCAGTTTGCAAACACTAAAATGCTCTTGAACGTTAATCATTCGATGTTCTCTTTATACATATTGAAAGATTTGTAAAATCTGAAATTAATAAAAATTGATAAGAGCTCTTGTTGATTGATCAACTTATACATTGATAGAATGAAGCTGCTTATTCTAGGAGTTTGAAAGGAAAAAACAATAATGTAAATGCATTTCTCTCTAGCGAAAAGTAAGAACTAATTTGCATTCGTTTCTTTGTGAAACATAAACGCAACTGAAAATAAAAATGATGACAACAAAACGAAAGACGACCCGAAAAAAAACTGTAAAACACCGTAAATACTATAGTAGTATTGTTATAACACTTCTTCTTATAATTTTTCATTTTATTTTTTGGATAGCAAAAACTCTTTATTTCTATACACGAAAAAATACTTTATTTTTTGTTGGATCTCTTCTTTTTAGCATTAGTTTTTTATTTATTTCATTTAATGCTTTATTTTCGCAAATGACAACGCATCAAAATATTTTAACTCAAATGAAATTTTCCTCCGTTCAAAGTATAGGGAAGAGCTCTACTTTATTGGAAAAAGAAGCAAAATCACAAGAACTCTCTCGTGTAACTTCTCTACATTCTCCAAGTCATCACCATACAAATTCACCTTTACCTCCTCAATCAGCAAGCATTCTGGAAAAGCAAAAAGAACTAGTAAAATTAGGACTTTATGATGGACCTTTAGATGGACTGGAAGGACCTAAAACACGCCGAGCTATCACTTTATGGAAACAACAAACTGCTCAGAGAATGCAAAAGAATGCTCTATCTAATCCCACAACAGATGAAATTGCGATATTAATTAAGCAGAGCGAAATAGAAACAAAAAATATGACGCACTTAAAAGAAGCTATTTCAGAGCCTTCTGTCGAAGATATTATACAAGTGCAAAAAGCTTTACATATTTTTGGGAATGAAGAGGTTATTGTCACAGGAATAGAAGATCAAAAGACGATAGAAGCCTTAAAACAGTTTCAAAAAATGTTTGATCTTCCTGTAACAGGTAAAATTAATCACACAATTTTAATGAAAATGCGCGAAATTGGTTTATTAAATTGAGGCTAATCATCTATACTATAAAAATAATCTCTTAATTTATAATGATAATTCATCTTTCGCTTGTTTAATGCCCCCCCAAACATTCCTTCATCTCAAGCCCTCTTATATTCAATCAATCAGAATGGTTTTCTTACACATTATATATTGCGCCATACAATCTGCTGTAAGAAAACCACAACCAATTGCAGAAAAAGAAATATTGCAAAATAACAAACGCGCTTGTTCTAGCATTTTTATTACTTCTGATGATAAAAGGACACGAAATTTTATTGTAGTATCATGTAAACCTTTCATATTCTCGAGCCACGAATTGTCCACATCTTATCGTCAATTTGATCTTTATAAATATGACGCAAAGAATTTGTGCAAACACCTGTAAGGATAAGTAGACGTAAAGCTAGTTGTGTTATGCTTGTTGTTTTGCAAAGTGTCTGATAAAAAACCGGCACTTCTCTCCAATCTATTGCTGGAAAGTTTTGTGTTTTATGACGTTGTTTTCTAAGAGAGCGTGTGCTTTTGGTGTCGTCTAAAAATCAACATCCAAACCTAACGCAGCAGTATGTTTGAAGCAAATGTTAAGACAGTTTAGTACTTTCTCAACTGTTATAGCTTTTGTATGCCAAATGGAGGCAAGAGCATTGCACATCTCTGTTTGTATAATCTCTGAAACAGAGAGACAGTCTAATTTGGGAAGAATATGAAATTTTAAGGGTAGAAACCAGTTTTCATCTTTGCCATTTCCTTTTAATTTAGCTTTACGACTTTTAAAGACATCTAAAGCAATGTCTTTAAAATAATGGAGATTACCTATTGCCTCATGCTTTTATTTAGCTCGCGTCTTTTTGGGCCCCCCCTCACGTAAAACAAAATGTCCTAAACGGAATATACGTGGATTGCCATTCACGATCTTTCTTAAAAAAACATTTCTAAAGCACCCAAGCCCATTTCGCAACAACGGCCCGTGAATAATAATAGCAGCCTTCTCTGTGCGCTATCATCTTTACGCTTGTGAAGAAGCAAACCGGCACCATTACACACTACCTACCTTCAATTTGTGACAGCTCTTGACACTTGAAGAAGCATATCCTTGCTTTATTTTTTTATCCATAGACGCTAATTCCGCCTGTAATATGCAAAAAACATGGTTTTAATTGATTCATTATCAAAGAAGTTGAAATGAGACAATCTTGTGATATTTACAGCTTTCGTTCAATATGAGAAATAAAAAATTATCATTATAAATCAACATATTGTATAACTTTGATATTCCTTCAAGAATGTAAAGATGATAGCGCATAGTAGAGTTTATATACTTTGGGAAGATTTTTATAAACTTACGGGGAGTTTTACATAATCCCCATTCCACGAATGTCAATGTGAAATGGGGCATCCACTGAGAGATGTCTATCTCAAACAGCATGATGTGTAAAAAAATGCATTTGTTTGGAGCATTCTATTTTGCGTGAGGAGTCCATTACCCTATAAAAAAGCAAACGTGTAAATTGACTGCACAATAACACGTTTCTCTCTATCAAGAGGTTCGTCAATAGAAAGTGTATTAATAATACATCTTTGTCTATCCTGCTTTATATTTTCTCTCATAAACCTCTCAAAAATACACTTTCTCGCGTAACACAACTTATCGTGCATTTTAGAAGCAATTTTATTTCCTTTATTAAAGAAAATAAAAGAATATATAAAAAATTATTTCAGTAATAACTATACAACAAAAAAATATTAACCCATTATATCCTTTTTGCTATTGCGGCCTGGGCTGCTGCTAAACGAGCAATTGGTACTCGAAAAGGAGAACACGAAACATAATCTAGGTTATTTTCTTCGCATAAAGCAATAGAGGCCGGATCGCCTCCATGTTCACCGCAAATTCCTAATTTTATTTTTGCACGCTTTGATCGTCCACGCTGTGCAGCAATGGTAATAAGTTCTCCTACTCCATCACAGTCAATAGACACGAAAGGATCTTGCTCTAAAAGACCTTTTTGAAAATAGGTTGCCAAAAAAGGAGCAGCATCATCACGGGAAATCCCAAAAGTGGTTTGTGTCAAATCGTTTGTTCCAAATGAAAAAAATTCAGCAGTTTCAGCAATTTCATCTGCTCGAAGCGCCGCCCTTGGAAGCTCAATCATCGTCCCAACCATATATTGAATAGTGCTTCCCTTTTCTTTCATCACTTCCTCAGCAACCTGATCAATACGTGCTTTTACAAAATCGAGTTCAGATTTAAGCGCAACAAGTGGCACCATAATTTCAAGCATAACAGGAGATCCAGATTTTTGGGCAGCTTCTGCTGCTGCTTCAAAAATCGCCCGCGCTTGCATTTCTGCAATTTCAGGATAAGTAATAGCTAAACGGCATCCACGTAATCCAAGCATAGGATTAAATTCGTGCAACTGCTGAGCGCGTTCAGCAAGCACTTCAGCAGAAACACCCATAGCTGTTGCAACATCAAGAATTTCTGTTTTCGTTTTAGGTAAAAATTCATGTAATGGTGGATCTAGCAAGCGGATAGTAACAGGTAAACCACACATAATTTCAAATAATTCACTAAAATCTGAACGCTGCATTGGCAAAAGCTTATCTAGTGCTTTACGACGACCATTTTCATCATGACTTAAAATCATTTCACGCATGGCAACGATACGTTCATCAGAAAAAAACATATGCTCCGTACGGCAAAGACCTATACCTTCAGCCCCAAAGGAACGCCCCATACGGGCATCAGATGGTGTATCAGCATTAGCGCGAACTTTGAGACGCCGCATTCCATCAGCCCATTCCATTAATTTTGCAAAGTCTCCGCAAAGCTGAGGTTGCAACATTGCAACTTTCCCTTTGAAAATTTCTCCACTTCCACCATCAATTGTAATAATATCACCTTTTTTAAAGCTTTCTCCTGAAGCAAACAGCGTATTTGTGTTATAATCAATCCGCACACTTCCAGCACCAGAAATACATGGTTTCCCCATCCCCCGCGCAACAACAGCAGCGTGACTTGTCATACCGCCACGCGTTGTTAAAATTCCTTCTGCAGCATGCATACCATGAATATCTTCTGGGCTTGTTTCTACACGGACCAAAATAACTTTGCGACCTTCCGCCGACACCGTTTCTGCCTCTTCTGAAGTAAAAACAATTTCACCAGTTGCGGCTCCAGGAGAAGCAGGTAAACCACGTCCTATAATAGAACGTTCTGCTTTGGGATCAAGTGTTGGATGCAAAAGTTGGTCCAGCGACTTTGCATCAATACGCATCACAGCCTCTTCATGGTTTATTAACCCCTCTTCAACCATTTCAATTGCTATCTTGAGAGCCGCACGAGCCGTGCGTTTTCCTGAACGAGTCTGAAGCATCCATAATTTACCTTTTTCAATGGTAAATTCGAGATCTTGCATATCCCGATAATGCTGCTCAAGCTTCTGCGCTATCTGACATAATTTCAAAAAAGCCTCAGGCATAATTTTTTCTAATGACGGCCTATTTGAACCAGCAACAATACGCGCATTTTCTGTAATATTTTGAGGTGTTCGAATGCCCGCCACAACATCTTCCCCTTGCGCATTAACTAAAAATTCACCATAAAGTTCTTTTTTCCCTGTCGATGGATTGCGTGTAAAAGCAACACCTGTTGCCGAATCTTCACCCATGTTGCCAAAAACCATAGCTTGCACATTAACTGCCGTTCCCCAACTTTCAGGAATATTATGTAAACGGCGATAGGTAACTGCACGTGCTGTCATCCAACTTGAAAAAACGGCTCCAATTGCTCCCCATAACTGCTGTTCAGGATTTTGTGGAAAAGGTTTTCCTAATTTTTCTTCAACATATGCTTTATAAGAAGTAATAATATTCTTCCAATCACCTGCTGTCATTTCTGTATCAATAGTGTAACCATTGCGTACTTTTGCTTCATCAAGAATTTCTTCAAAATACGCATGATCTAACCCCAAAACAACGTTAGAATACATTTGGATAAAACGCCGATAACTATCATAAGCAAAACGTTCATTATTAGCTTGTAAAGCAATGGCTTTTACAGTCTCATCATTCATGCCAAGGTTAAGCACTGTGTCCATCATCCCTGGCATAGAAGCCCTAGCCCCTGAACGAACAGAAAGCAAAAGTGGCTTTTGCTCACTCCCAAATTCACGTCCTGTTTGTTCACCAATGCGTCTTAGTGCTTGATTAACAGATTCCTGTAGCTCTTCTGGATATGATTTGTCATGGGCATAATAAAAATTACAAACTTCTGTTGTCAGCGTAAATCCGGGTGGTACGGGCAAACCAAGATTACTCATTTCTGCCAAATTAGCCCCTTTACCTCCGAGAAGATTACGCTCACTTGCACTTCCTTCTGCCTTTCCATCTCCAAAACTATAAACCCATTTTTTCATTGTACAAATCCTCCCATATCAGCATCAAAACATCATTCAACCTAGGCTCACTTAAAAGCAATGACTTGATTCAAAATCGGCTCAACAAAAAATATTGCTTCATAAATGCATAATATTAATCCTTCCAAAAGCGATAATGACTAAAAGTATCACTATCTATCTTCTGGAAGATTAAGATTCATTTTTAAGAAAACTATCAATCACCGAAAAAAAGTCTTCTACTTTCATGGCACCTTCATATTTACTACCATTAATAAAGAAAGTAGGCGTTGCTGTAATACCAAGTTTTTTACCACGCTCAAAGGATGCATTCACTTCATCTAAAATGGCTTGATTTTTCAAACATGCAGTAAAACTTTCATCTGTAAAACCAGCCATTAAGCCAATTTTTTTCAATGGTGTTAGAGCATCTTTTCCGAAAGCCCATTCATTTTGTTTTTGAAATAAAACTTCTATTAAAGGAAAATAGCGATCTTCTGGTGCACACTGTGCCAACATAAAACCTGCTGTTGCCCGAGGATCAAAAGCATAATCGCGGAAAATCAGTTTTACTTTTCCTGTTTTGATATATTTTTTACGAATTTGAGGAAGTATATCATTATAAAAATGCGCACAATGGGTACATGTCAACGAAGCATACTCAACAATGACGACTGGTGCATCCGCCTCTCCCTCAAAGCGATCCTTTACTTTACCCGATTGGAGAATCTCTTCCATATCAACAGTTGCCACTGGTTTGGGATCACGCGCTAAAGCAACTGTTACACTGTTTTGTACAATCGTTATGAAGAGAAAAATTATCCCGAAAGATAAAAAAGAACGATATTTTACCATAAATAATACTTTTCTGTTGTTATTAACGAATAAGAATCCAACGCTTTCTCATATATTAAAGAAAAATATATAAAATATCTTGCTATTTATTATTTTTTTCCAAAAAAATGCAACAGCCAAGTTTATAAAGTGATTGGCGCAAGCTTTTATCTTCAATTCCTTCAAGCATTTCTCCCACGCATTTTTTGTCTTGTTCACTCAAAGACGATTTTAGAGGCAAGTGATTCATAAAAACCGTCATACTCCTTTGCTCAATCTTGATGCGATCAATAGCAATATAGCCAAAAAATCCGTTAATTCTATGAAGTAATTCCTCTGTTTCATGCATCAATTTTAACGCAGCAAATCCTTCACATGCGACAACAAGTGTTGCTGGCTGAAAAACATCATCTTGATCTGCACGACGTTTCCAAATAATTTTAAGCGGCATTGTATGTTCACTGATATCATAGCCCGCAATTTGTGGCCAATGTTCTATAAGCGCTACATTAAGCCCTGTCCGTTTGCGTAAAACTGGATCAAGTATTTTGTATACCGTCTCAGAAAGAGAATAAAAGATATGTTTTTTAAGTTGTTTTCTCATTTTTAGATCATTGTTCAATCGCTTACTAAATTAAAATCATTTGTTTCATCTAAAAATTATTGCCTCCTCAATTTATGAAAGATCAACAAAATAAATAATTTTTTCTTTTGCATTTTATATCTTCCTATGCTTGAAAACAATCATGTATGAAATTTCTTCGCACCTCCTTGCTTGGTACGATCAAAATCACAGACATCTCCCATGGCGGATTACCCCCGAAAAGCAAAAACAAGGTATCCGTCCTGATCCTTATCAAGTTTGGCTTTCTGAAATCATGCTTCAACAAACAACCGTTGAAACAGTTAAGCCTTATTTTAAAAAGTTTCTGAAACTATGGCCTGATCTTTCCTCTTTAGCAAAAGCCTCACAAGATGACATCATGAAAGCATGGGCTGGACTTGGTTATTATTCACGCGCACGTAATCTTAAAAAATGTGCGCAACAGCTTGTTGAAAACTACGCGGGACAATTTCCACAATCTGTAAAAGAATTGCGAACTCTAGCCGGTATTGGAGATTATACTGCCGCAGCCATTGCTTCAATTGCTTTTAATCACCCTGTAGCAGTGGTTGATGGTAATGTCGAACGTGTGGTAGCGCGCCTTTTTGCTATCACTTCAATATTACAAAAAGCAAAAGTTGAAATTAAAGAAAAAACACAAAAAATTACTGCTTTAAATCGTCCTGGTGACTTTGCTCAAGCAATGATGGATTTAGGAGCAACAGTTTGTACTCCACGCAAACCATCTTGTTATACCTGCCCTCTTCAATGTTTATGTAAAGCAGCAAAGACGCAACAACCGGAATCTTTTCCAGTCAAAGCCCCTAAAAAAGAACGCCCTTCAAAAACAGGTATTGCTTTTGTGGCTCTTAATAAAAAGAGACAAATTTATTTGGAAAAACGACAGACGCAAAAGCTCCTTGGTGGAATGACCCAAATTCCTAACAATATTGGCATAAACAACGAAAATGGGCTCCAAAATGCACCCTTTACTGCCAATTGGCAATTCAAAGGACAAATTACGCATGTTTTTACTCACTTTTCTCTAAAACTCGATGTTTACTATACTGAGGATATTCATGAAATGAATTGTGAAAATGGTTGGTGGTGTAACATTCAACATCTTGCCGAAGAAGCACTACCTACTGTTATGAAAAAAGCCATTTCCGTAGCACTTCCCAATTCTTTCAGATTTAAATAACCTTCCCTATTCGTAAAAATGTTTTCTAACGGAGACTTTTGTATCTCTAACGATCATTTATTAAGTCATTTATTAATCTGTAAAAGAAAAACTTAAAAAAATGAAATAACCAATTTTTTCTACAGATAAGAATTAAGGAGGGGTAAAAAAGCTTAGAAAGCTTAGATTTAAATTTCAGAATCTATCCTTTTTTGCTTATGAAGGAGCAAGTCAGCACCATCATTATATTTACCAGTCCCCTACAACAACCCTTGGCACTTGAAACGGTTCATAAAAGGTACTTTTTAGTTCTTTCTTTAACAATTTTATTCACACGCCAACCCCGCTTATGACATGCAAGCAAGTAAATTTTATTGATTCAATATGAAACAGGTCTGAAATAAGAAAATTTGACGATATTCGGGGGGAACTCAA
This sequence comes from Bartonella sp. MR63HLJHH, assembly GCF_042194155.1. Taxonomy (NCBI): domain Bacteria; kingdom Pseudomonadati; phylum Pseudomonadota; class Alphaproteobacteria; order Hyphomicrobiales; family Bartonellaceae; genus Bartonella; species Bartonella sp. MR63HLJHH. Next base: position 120,920 of record NZ_JBHIMN010000004.1, on the reverse strand, counting down.
TATGAATAACGCTAAATTATCTTGATAAACCAATACATTTTACGCACTTTATAGATGCACATATTACCTCAAAAAAGCACTTAATTTTGAGCTTCTGAATGAGCCTTTTAATTTTGATATTTCATTTTTATAAGATTATATTAAAATTTTACTGTTTTGGAACTAAAATCAGAACATAGAGTGAAAGTTTCTCATTTTAATTTCTTCTACAAGAAGCAAAAAATACTCGCTTGCCGCTTACAAGCGAGATTAGTGTGTTAATAAAAAACATCTAAGAAAGGCATAAAATGCCCTCACGTCCATCTCAATCAAGATCAGGTACATTGATGATCACTCTAGAATGAAGCGATCAGCTTAGTTCATAAAACACCCGTTTTTAACATTTGTGAACGTATGATCATTCTTAAATGATCTATGGACTTCAACCGTCCATTTTCCTCATAATACCAAAATGTCCAACCATTACAACTCTGCGAATCTTGAGCCTTTCTTCCCATTGCGTGAATTGAGCCCGCTTCACCACCATGCATAATCGTACCATCAGCTCTTACAATAGCAGACACTTGCTTCTTACGATCATAAAGAACTTCTCCAGGATAGAGTAAACCTGCTTCAAGCAAACTGTTGAATGCTACGCGCGGTTCTGCTTTTTTTCTATCCAAAATCGCTAGTTCTGGTTGCGCTAAAGGTTTAACCGCTGCAATTCTCTCACATGCTGCATCAATGTAATCTTGCTCGCGTTCAATCCCAACAAAATCACGCCCTAAAAGCTTGGCAACAGCACCTGTTGTTCCCGAACCAAAAAACGGATCAAGAATAACATCACCAGGTTTACTAGAAGCCATAATAATACGCGCTAATAACGCTTGCGGTTTTTGTGTTGGATGTAATTTACGCCCTGAATCATCCTTTAAACGTTCAGCTCCAGTGCAGAGAGGGAAAAGCCAATCTGAACGCATTTGTAGATCTTCATTGGCCGCTTTTAAGGCATCATAATTAAATGTGTACTTTTTATCTTTTTGATCTCGCACGGCCCAAATAAGCGTCTCATGAGCATTTTGAAAACGGCGCCCTCGAAAATTAGGCATCGGATTATTTTTGCGCCAAATAATATCATTAAGCATCCAAAAACCTAAATCTTGTAATGCCGTCCCAACTCGAAAAATATTATGGTAAGATCCGATAACCCAAAGTGTTCCGTTGGGTTTTAATACACGACGACAAGCAAGCAACCATGCACGGGTAAAAGCATCATACGCAGCAAAACTCTCAAACTGATCCCATGCATCATCAACCGCATCAACAAGCGAATGATCTGGACGGTATAAAGCTCCGTCCAATTGCAAATTATAGGGTGGGTCCGCAAAAATCATATCAACGGAATATTTTGGAAGTTTTTCTAGAACGGAAACACAATCTCCTTTAAAAATTTTATTGCGCCATGGCATCTGTGAGGGAGTACGAAGAAAATCTTTTTGAAGCTGAATAACTGTCATGAAAAACCCAACAAAATTAACTGAATTTGCCCTATAATCAACCAAAATAGTTTATAGGCCCGCATTACCAATCCATATTTACAAAATAGCGTAAACGTATCGTTAAATTTCTACAAAATTGATAATTGTTTTTGTTTTTTTAAGTAAAAAAACTTTCATATGAATGAAACTTTATTTTTCTTTTTTTCAATGTACTGTTCCCATATCATTTATTTCGTAAAAGAATTAAGAATCATTTTCAAAGCGTATTTTTATGAAATAAGATCTTCTCAATATCGTTTTCATAAAAGTTGTCCATCTCGTAACATGTAAAGGAATATCTTATGCCTCAGATAGATCTTATTATTTTTGATTGTGACGGAGTTCTCGTCGACTCTGAATATCTTGCAGCAAAAATTGGATCTCAATTGCTCAAACAAACAGGATATGAAATATCATCCGAAGAATTGAGTGAGCGTTTTGCAGGACTTATCTTTCCCGATATTCTTAAACACGTTGAACAGGAAACAGAAAAACCAATTTCTGCTCATCTCATAGATCAGATGACTAATATTTTTCGTACACAAATAAAAACTAAATTACGGGCTATTGATGATGTAAGAGAAGCCGTAGAAATTATTCAAACACGCTATCCCTACTGTATCTGCTCTAATGCAAAAAGCGTAGATATAAAAGAGATGCTCACCACGGTTGATCTCTATGACCTTTTTGAAGGTAAAATATTTTCAGCACCTGAAGTTGGAACAAAAAGAACGAAACCAGCCCCTGATGTTTTCCTTTTTGCCGCACAAAAATTACAGGCAGAGCCCCAAAACACTATCGTTATAGAAGATTCACTTCATGGTGTACACGCAGCCATAGCAGCAGGCATGCGTGTCATCGGCTTTACGGGAGGATCACATAGCTATCTTGGCCACTCCAATGTACTTGCAGAAGCTGGAGCAGAAACAGTTATCGCAAAACATGCTCATTTAGGAGAAGTCTTAGAAGCAATGGCAGTATGGCGAGATCTATTATAAAAAATCTCTTGAATATATCAGTTTGTAAACTCTTGTAAGAAGCATTTTTACTCAAATGCCCTTCTCTTCTCGCTACTTCTTTTATAATAACTTTAGTAAATGCGTAATTCAGGACATCTTTCTTCTTTATAAACGTCAAAGATTCTGATGCCCTAAGAATTTTATATTATGGGGCTTTATCATCATATCTATTAATTGCAAAATAGACTTGAGTACCTTGAGAAGGATTTCTTAAAAAAGCACATAAATATGAAACATAGAACAACGTAAAGAGATACCTGTAGTTGCTCAAAATTTTCTGAAAGCACTTGTATAGATTTTTTAAATAAGCAATGAAATCAGATCTTTTCAAAAGTAATCCAACTTTAGGAAAGGCATCCTTTCTAAAAATAAAAGTGGCTTTTCGGTTTGGAAAGAAGAAAATGTTGAAAAATATTATCTAATGCCGATCTTTCAGCACTCATAAATGTCTCTGAATTGATATTCTGCTATACACTGCTTTACATCACAGTAATATGCTGTTCACATTGGCGAGAAAATGATAATATCATTTATCTCTATCCAATTCGAGCTCTACTTTATACTATGAGCGAAATGTATATTTTTAGTATCTATAAATGTATTTAAAAAAATAATATTAATATCATTTTATAAAAATTATGCGATCACCACATGTTATTTATATATAACACATAACGAAATATTTCATAAAATTTTAAAAAATATTTTTGTAATTATTACTGTTACATTTTTACAATAATGTTTATAAAAAAATATATTTATATTTTTATATGTATTTTTATTATTGACTAAAAATACATATTGAAATATCTGAATTATATATAGTGTGAGATATATAAACATTATGTATATTTTCTTACATATATAACTTAAAAATATTTGAGGTAAAGTTATGGTCAAAATATTTAAAAATTATATCTTAAGCACTTTTATAGCGAGCACTTTTTTTATTTCACAAACTGTAACTGTTAATGCAAACTATTTGAAAAACGATACTCCAAAAGAGGAACTTTCTGTTTCCCCAATGGAACAAGTAAAGTATGCGAAATCTGATGTAGTTTCTACGACTGCTTTCTATGTTCCATCTGTAAATTATCAAACAGAAAATGGAACAACAGGTGAAGGGAAAATTGAAAAGGTCGTTGAGCCTATGACTGTAGGAGTGGGACTATTGTTTGCTGGATATGCAATGAGCTTTATAGGATCGATAATAAGTTGGATAAAGGACATAGTGTTGATGTTCAAATAATTCAACCTCGTCTAGAACTCTAGAACAATAGCTTCATAATGAAGCTATTGTTCATTGTAAGTAATTACATAATGGAGCTTATCTTGCTACAAAATATAAATGTTGTAGATTATATCCAAATATCCAAAGTATAAATTTACGCGTATATATATTGAATAGTATAAAATATTTGAGGTAAATTATGATTAAATTGTTTAAAAATCATATGTTAAGTATTTTCATTATGTCTGCCTTTTTTCTTTCACAGGTTGTAAATGTGCATGCAAACTATTTGCAAAATAATACTCATCGTGAAAATATTTTTGTTTCTGCAATAGAGCAGAAAAAACAGGATGCAGTCCATACCGTTTCTCTCTATAGCCCCATTCTAAGTCGTGGAGTGGATAATGAAACTACTATTGAAGGAAAATTTGAAAAGGTCGTTGAACCTCTTACACTCGGAACCTTTGGTGTTGGGATGGCAATTGGATATGCATCAAGTACGATAGGCATGTTTTTAGGATGGATAATAGGTAAAATAATATCGTATTTTAAATCTCGTTAAAATTGAAATCTTATCAGAATAAAACCTTCTCATACGAAATATAAACTATGGATATATTCTGTGTTTATCCATTGTTGATGACAAAAAACTAATGAATTAGTGCACATTAAGAATGAAAAAGCTTTAAATGCTTCTGTTTCTCTTTTTAAATGCTTCTGTTTCTCTTAATGTGCACTAATTCTGCCGATGCATCTATTCAATTCAGAGTAAAATAAAAGTAAAAGTATTGGTGATAAATTATGATTAAAGTATTGAAAACTTACGTATTAAATATTTTTATAGCAGTTTCTTTTTTGCTTTCACAAGTTATAAATGTTCATGCCAATCATTTGAAAAATGATTTTCAATGGGAAACTGTCTCTCTAATAGAACAAGGAAAGAAAAAAGCTATCAATATAGCTACTCTTTATGTACCAAGTTTCACTCATGGAGCAAAAAGTGAAACTGCCATTGAAGGAAAATTTGAGAAAGTGTTTGAACCAATTACGTTAGGAGTTTTTTCTACAGCAGGAGCTTTGGGTTTTGGATTCTTGACTGGATCTATTATGGCCATATTTAGCGGGATAATCGGATGGGCAATAGGAAAACTTAAAGGCAAATAATTCAAAGATACTCAGTTATTTTTTCTATTTAAAATAAGAATATTTTACAGCCTGCTTCACATCATTTAGCAGGCTGTCGTATGTTTTCTATGGATAAAAGTTAGCTTACCATACTGTATAGAACAAATATAATATCTATAATAATAATTAAGCTAAACAAAAATTATTCAAAGTATAGATTTGCGCACGCAATGCCATAAAATTACCTTACAAATCTTCCAGTGTGAATTTTGATCTGTATCATTTCAATATTCATTTTAGCAGATTTAATTGTTACAAAGTATAAGAGCATAAAATAACTATAAATGATTGAGTTTTACAAAAAAAAGTTCTTCAATAAATACCATTCTATCTATTTGATTTTATTATTTAAGAAGATGCACAAGTGAAGATACGTTGTAAAATTTAAGTAAATGAATAATAGAGGGAAAATTTTCGACTTTAACAGATTTTCTGTGAACATTTGACGTTTATATCTCAAAAATAAAAATGCTTAAGAATATTTCCTTTCATTATTGAGTTAAAAACTCTATCCATTTAATAATTTAAATATTATGAAAAACGTGAAATAAATAACTTCACCAATTTGCCAGAAATAAAAAAAGGATAAAACGTATGGAATATATCAGCACGAGAGGTGAAGCTCCTGCTTTAAGCTTTACGGAAACGATCATGACAGGATTGGCAATTGATGGGGGACTTTATCTGCCAGATAAATTTCCTCAGCTATCATTTGATGCGTTACGAGCACTTCGTGGTCAGTCCTATACAACAATTGCTAAAACTATTCTGTGGCCCTTTGTGAATAACGAAATCGAATATACAGCTTTTGAAAATATGATCGCTGAATCTTATGCAACCTTTCACCATCCAGCAATCTGTCCGTTACGACAAACTGGAGCAGATGAATTTATCCTTGAACTCTTTCATGGTCCTACTTTAGCTTTTAAAGATGTCGCAATGCAGTTTCTTTCTCGACTGATGGATTATGTTTTGACTGAAAAAAATAGATGTGCAACGATTATTGCTGCAACATCAGGTGATACAGGAGGGGCTGCGATACAAGCTTTTGCTGGAAAAGAACACTCAGATATTTTTATTTTATTTCCTAAAGGACGTGTATCACCTGTTCAACAACGGCAAATGACAACCAATCAATGTTCAAATGTTCATGCCATTGCCATTGAAGGAAATTTTGATGATTGCCAAGCTCTTGTCAAAGCAATGTTTAATGACCACAATTTTCGTAAAAAAAGAGCGCTTTCAGGTGTTAACTCTATAAATTGGGCGCGTATCATGGCGCAAATTGTTTACTATTTTTCATCTGCACTTTCCTTAGGGGCTCCTGATAGAGCTGTTTCATTTACTGTTCCTACTGGAAATTTTGGTGATATTTTTGCAGGTTATGTTGCAGCCCGTATGGGATTACCCATTGCTCAACTGGTCATCGCAACGAATGATAACGACATCCTTGCACGTACATTGACCAGCGGTACTTACGAAACACAACCAATAGTCCATACAACATCACCTTCTATGGATATTCAGGTCTCTTCTAATTTTGAACGTTTGCTCTTTGAAAGTGGTAATCGTGATCCAATGTGGATTCGCAATGCAATGGACAACTTGAAACAATCAGGACGTTTTACTCTTGATGAAAAGCAACTCAAAAATATTCGTTCCCTATTTTCTGCTGGGAAAAGCAACATGGCTGCAACAGCTCAAACAATTAATAGTGTCTATAAGGAAAGTGGCTATCTTGTTGATCCACATACAGCCGTCGCTCTTCAAGTAGCGCGTAAAAACAAAAAACCGCATATTCCAATGATCGTCCTTGCCACGGCTCATCCAGCTAAATTTCCTGATACTATTAAAAGTGCTTGTGGACTTCATGCCCCATGGCCATCTCATCTCAATGATGTAATGAAACGCAAAGAACACTTTATAAGTCTTGCTAATGATGAAAAAATAGTAAAAGATTATATCTCTTTAAAATCGCATGCATCTTATTAAAGTTAGCTGCATTAACTTAAATCAAGAATATTCTAATACCCTTACAATGAGGTATTTAACTTATTTAATGGAGTTGTAAATACATGGATGTAGATATATGTCGCCTTAGTAATGGCTTGACTATCGCCACACATACAATGCAACAAATTGATAGTGTTGCCCTCGGAATATGGGTTAAAGTGGGCTCACGCAATGAAACCTCCACACAGCATGGTATTGCTCATCTTCTTGAGCATATGGCTTTTAAAGGAACCGAAAACCGCACTGCTTTTCAAATTGCAACCGATATTGAAGATGTTGGCGGTGAAATCAATGCCACCACCAGTATTGAAACAACAGCTTACTTTGCACGTGTACTTAAAAGCGATATCCCACTTGCTATAGACATTTTAGCCGATATTTTAATGCATTCAAAATTTGACGACAATGAACTAGAACGAGAAAAACAAGTAATATTTCAGGAAATTGGTGCCGCTCATGACACTCCTGATGATATTGTTTTTGATCACTTTACAGAAACAGCCTTTCGTCATCAATCCCTTGGACGCTCTATTTTAGGAACAGCTAAAACTATCCAATCATTTACATCTACTGATCTCCATGATTTCATCAATAAACAATATAGTGCAGATCGTATGATTGTCGTTGCTGCAGGAGCTGTAAAACACGAAAGTTTCTTGCGAGAAGTTGAAAGTCGTCTTGGTACTTTTCGCTCCCATTCAACCGCACCTCTTACTAATCTTGCAAATTATGTTGGTGGCGACTTTCGTGAATATCGCGATTTAATGGATACACAAGTTGTTCTGGGGTTTGAAGGGCGTGCTTATCACGCGCGTGATTTTTATGCGGCCCAAATTCTTTCAATCATTCTTGGTGGTGGTATGTCTTCACGTCTTTTTCAAGAGGTAAGAGAGAAACGTGGATTATGCTATTCTATTTATGCTTTTCATTGGGGATTTTCAGATACTGGTCTTTTTGGTGTTCACGCAGCTACCGGACAAGAAGGGCTCAAAGAACTTATTCCCGTGATTCTTGATGAACTTTCCAAGGTCAGTAAAAACATTCACGCCAATGAACTGCAACGAGCACAAACGCAATATCGTGCGAATCTGACAATGTCACAGGAAAATCCCTCTAGTCAAGCACATCTCATTGCTCGCCAAATACTCCTTTATGGTCGACCAATTCCAATATCGGAAACAATTGAACGCCTCAATCTCATCACTCCTAAAAGATTAACTGATTTAGCACATCGTCTTTTTACAAATTCCACTCCAACACTAACTGCTGTCGGACCTGTAGGACCCCTCATAAATTTTGATGATTTAACGTCAACTCTTTCATACAAGCTAAAGTAAAAAACTTCTTTTCAAAACAGCATCACAATAACATACACATATTTTATCGTAAAATTTACCACAAAAGCTCTTCTCATTAAATAAGTTTTGGAAATATTGGGCAAAGAAGCGTACAAAACTACCCAATTCATACTTCATGTGATAAAGATTCTAATGAGTGAAGGTATATCCATGAAATCTGGAAATTCATGGTTTAACTTTGCCCTTTTAACATATAAAACTTCATTCGCTTCAAGTTCCATTGAAGCAAATGGACATGTGGTCTATTTGTATACAAAACCACATAACTTAAGAAAAAGTGATAACAATTTATTATGTAAATAAATTATAAAAGGTGGACGTTTTTTCTCAAAAATCGAAATGAAAATTAAACATCCTAAAATATTGAGAGTGGGACATTGTGAAGAGTTTGCGTAAAATAATTGATATCATTTTCATTGTAGTCGTTAGTTTTCTTGTCCATCTTACATCAGCACAAGCAATTGAGCCAGTTAAAATTTCTTCTCAGGATGCTGCTCTTGATCTCTCAAAAGCAATTGAAATTCACCATACAAACAGCTCTATTTTTCAAACAAGTACAGCGCCAGGACCAGATGGTATTGTATGGCGTATTGAAGTGCAGGCAAAAAATGAAAAATTTTCCGGAAATTGGGCAGTCTTTTCTCTTGCAAATCCAACAGATGAACAAGTCGATCGTCTCATCGTTGCCCCCCATTACCGCATGGCGCGTTCTGGATTTTTTTGGCCAGATCTTGGATCAGAAAGGATTCAATCCATAACGCCAAGCGAAGGGTTTTCCCTCGATCGTCAACTTAGTGCAAACTCTGACATCTTTCGTATTACCCTTAACCCTGGTGCTGTTGTTACATTTGTGGCCGAACTTAACTCTGCAAATCTACCGCAAATCTATTTATGGCAACCTGAAGCTTATAAAGATGCAATTAATTCTTATACGCTTTATCATGGTATTCTTCTTGGTATATCTGGTCTCTTAGCGCTTTTGTTAACTGTTCTCTTCGTCGTCCGTGGAACAGGGCTGTTTCCTGCAACAGCAGCTGTTGCTTGGGCTGTGCTTTTTTATATTGGTATTGACTTCAACTTTTTAAATAAATTCTTTGCAGTTACACTCACAACACAACCAATCTGGCGTGCTGGTACAGAAGTAGCACTTACTGCTACACTCTTCATTTTTCTTTTTACCTATCTCAGCCTTAACCGCTGGCATTATCATTTTAGTTACGGTGCTATCGCTTGGACCATTGCCTTTTGCAGTCTAGGAGCCTTTGCTATTTATGATCCAATCAGAGCAGCTGGAATTGCGCGTTTGTCTTTTGGTCTTACCGCTGTGCTTGGTATAATATTAATCATCTATTTCTCAATCAGAAGCTATGACCGCGCCATTATGCTTATCCCAACATGGTTGCTCATTAGCTTTTGGTGTATTGGAGCCTATGCCTGCATAGCTGGATATTTAAACAATGATATTATCCAGCCAGCATTAGCGGGAGGATTAGTGCTCATTGTTCTTCTCATCAGCTTTACTGTCCTGCAACAAACTTTTTCTAATGACGCTTTCCATGAAGGAATATTTTCCGATCTTGAACAACAAGTACTCGCAGCAAAGGGAGCTGGAAATATTATTTGGGATTGGAATATTGAGCGTGACCGTATTGTTGTACATCCAAACATGGCAACCCTTTTTGGTACTGAAATTCATAACCTCAATGGACCTATGCGCAACTGGATTTCAGCCTTGCACCATGATGATCGTGAACGCTTTCAAGCCGTATTAGATATCATTCTTAAAAATAAAAAAGGGCGCATTGATCAAATTTTTCGGCTTTCTTCCGGTGGTGGTTATTATCATTGGTTTTCTCTTCGTGCACGTCCGGCTATGCAAAAAGATGGGAAAATCACACGTGTCATTGGAACCATTGTCAATATTACTAACCACAAAAAATCCGAAGAACGCTTATTGCATGATGCAATCCACGACAGCTTAACCGGCCTTCCTAACCAACAAATTTTCTTCGATAGACTACAAAATTATACCTCTTTGGCGAAAGCAAATATCAAAATTAGACCGACTGTCTTTATGATTGATTTTGACAATTTTCGCCAAATTAATCGCAAATTAGGCATAGCAGTTGGGGATACTGTACTGCTTATAATCGCACGTCGTTTAAACCGTCTCATTAATTTTCAAGACACCTTATCGCGCCTTTCAGCAGACCGCTTTGCAATTATTTTACTCAGTGAAACTGAACCACAAAAAATTGCAGCATTTGCAGATCATTTGCACAAAACAATTTCAGCACCTATTTCACTTTCAGAAAACAAAATAATCCTTTCAACGTCTATCGGATTGGTTACATGGAGTGAAAGCCGATCGACGGCTAAAGATATTTTTAATGATAGTGAATTAGCGATGATTCGTGCAAAACAAATGGGTGGAAACCATATTGAACCTTTTCGTCCTAATTTTCGCACTTTGGGTCTCGAACATAATACTCTGGAGAAAGATGTTCATTATGCCATAAAACGTAATGAGATAAAAATCCTCTACCATCCTATTCTTAATTTATCAGACGGACATATTATTGGTTTTGAAACAATTGTAGAATGGCATCATCCCACTTATGGAAATTTAAATGTCTCTGATTTCATAAAAATCGTAGAAAACGAACAAATTGTTATGAATTTGTCACAATTTATCATCGATAATGCCATTATCGATCTTATAAATGTACAAGAAAAGTTTTCCCAACAATCTTTCTTTATTTCAATTAATTTACCAAGCGCAGAAATGATTCATCCTCGTTTTATCAGTCAATTGCGCGCCGCTTTGCTTCGTCATCCGCTCCACAAAGGGCGTTTGATGATTGAAATATCTGAATTTGTCTTAAGAAATAATCCTGAACAATCAGCGCACTTTCTCGAACAAATTAAAACACTTGGAATGAATCTCGCACTCGATAATTTTGGAACAGGTTATTCGTCTCTGACCTATCTCGTACGTTATCCATTTGATATGGTTAAACTTGATCGTTCACTTATTTCAATCGACTCCCTTAAGAAGAAAATTGTTCTCAAGTCTATCATTAATATGGCAACAGATCTTAATTTGCAAATTATCGCAGAAGGTGTTGAAAATGAAAAAGAAGCGATCTTCCTCCGTCAAGAAGGCTGTAAATATGTTCAAAGCACACTTGTAACGAAACCGATTGCCATAGAAGAATTAATTACGCTCGTTCAGAGCCATTTCCCTTATAAAGTAAAAACATAAGGGATAAAATAACGTGTAAAGTTAAAAAACTTAGAAAAAACTCTATGCGTGTCCCATTTCAGAAGCAAGATAAGTTGGATCGATACCCATGCGTGTTAAACTTTTATCATACTTGCAGCTTAAATCGCTTTCAAAAAGAAAACTAGGTGATGTAGAACTGATTAGCCAACCATTTGTAGAAATTTCTGCCTCAAGTTGCCCCGCTTTCCATCCAGCATAACCTAATGCTACCAGTGCATGTTGCGGACCTTGTTCGCAACTGATCGCTTTTAATATATCAATTGTCGCAGTAAAACAGACCTTATCTGCAATAAAAACAGTTTCTTCACAAGCATAATCATCTGAATGAAGGACAAAACCACGCGAAGGATCAACAGGACCACCATAGCGAACTGGAAACTGTTTTATTGGTTCAGAAAGACTTTTTTTTTGGCCACTGTCTATGACTCCCAAGTGAAGCAAAAGCTCTGGAAAATCAATATGATGCAATTGATTGAGAATAATGCCCATCGCACCGGCATCAGAATGCGCGCAAATGTAAATAACAGAACGAATAAAGCGTTTGTCATTCATCCTAGGCATTGCTATGAGTAATTGTCCACCTAAAAAGCCATTACACCGCTTCATTAATTTGTTATTCTCCATAATTTACATGATAAAAGTTTGTTCATTTAGTACACTAGGAAAATAAAACTCCAATGAAAAAAAGTCATATATTTACAAATTTACAAAATATCGCAACTTTCTTTTATAAAAATCTTTTAGTTACTTTAAGCTTAACATTCATAGTTTTAGAATTACTTAACATTCCTGTAAATGCTCAAAAAGGACAAAAACTCCAGCTTTTCGCAACATCTTGGTATGAATCAGATGGTGGTCGTATCCGATTAGCGATCACCGAACCTTCTCTTTCTGGAATAAGAGAAGGCATTATTGAGATTGTGCTTAAACCAGGATGGAAAACTTACTGGCGTAATCCAGGTAATTCTGGCATGGCACCGTTTTTTAATTTCAACCAACAGGTTTCTTATGAAATCTTTTATCCTACCCCACAGCTTTTTGAAACAGAAAATGATTGGTCATTAGGCTATAAAGATAAAGTAATATTGCCCTTCAATCTTTCTGGTTCAAGCAAAAATTTAAGTGGTGCTTTCACTCTTGGATTATGTAATAAAATCTGTCTTCCATTTACTGTTAACTTTGATTTTTCGCCATCTGCTCTTAAAAATAAACATCTTCCTGCTTCCTTCTTAAAAAATGCCCAAGATTCTTTGCCCCGCATGATGCAGAATGCACTAAAAATAAGTGCCGAAAAAAATAACAGTACCCTTCTTATAAAAATACAAAATAACAACAAAACCACTCCTTCCTCTCTCTTTTTAGATGGAGGAGAAATGCAAATTGGAGCAGCAAAAAAAGTCAGTGATAACGCAGAATATACACTCTTCAGTGCTCCACTCTATTTCGCTCCAGAAGAAATAAACCAAAAAATTTTTTATACAGTTTCTTTTAAAGATTACGCCTTAAGTGGAACATTCATATTCCATACGCAGCCAACCCCTCTTGTGACTCCGTAATAAAAGAAAAAAGCTATCAAACAGCAATTATGCTGTAAAATGTCCATTTTCGCGATATTGAGTAATTGCTTTGCGAGCAAGGGCATCTGCGCGTTCATTTTCTGGATGTCCCGCATGCCCTTTTACCCAGTGCCATCTGACTGTATGACAAGAACAAGCATCCTCAAGAGCTTGCCATAGCTCCATATTTTTAACAGGCTTTTTTGATGCGGTGCGCCAATTATTCTTTTTCCAATCTTCAATCCACTTAGATATACCGTTACGCACATAAACTGAGTCTGTATAAAGGTCGACCAAACAGGGCTCTTTAAGCGCCTTTAATGCACAAATTGCCGCCATGATTTCCATTTGATTGTTTGTCGTATGGACCTTACCGCCATAAAGCTCACGTTCATGACCATTCCAGCGTAAAATTGCTCCCCATCCTCCAATTCCAGGGTTCCCTGAGCAAGCACCATCTGTATAAATTTCAACGACTTTTTGTTGAGTTGCCATAAAATTTAAAAACCTAATTCACTTAGCGAATTTACATTACTGAAAAAACAAAGCTTGTGCCAATACTCCCATGGATCTTTCTTAATAACAAAGCTATTAGGCGGTGTATTAAACCAATCATAAAGACGTGTGAGTAAGAAACGTAAAGACGCACCACGAGCTAACAAAACAATCTTGTCCAATTCTAAAAGGATCAATGGTCTTATTTTTTGATAATTTTCCAATAACTTACGTGCTTTGGCCAGATTATAGGAATGATCAGGCTCAAAGCACCAAGCATTTAAACAGATCGCTAAATCATAAGCAAAAAAGTCATTACAAGCAAAATAGAAATCTATCATCCCAGAAAGACGATGATTCACAAAAAAGACGTTATCATTAAATAAATCTGCATGGATAATGCCTATTGGTAAATTGAGCGGCCAATTTTCCTGTAAAAAAGCCAATTCCAACTCAATTTTTTGTCCAAATTCTTTTAATAATGCATCTTCTTTTGTTTGACAACGTTGCCACAATACCTGCCAATCCATAACAGAAAGAGTATTTTTACGACTGAGTGTAAAATCCTGTCCTGCTAAATGTAATTGTGCGAGCCCCGTCCCCACTTCACCACAATGATCTATAGTGGGCTGGCGGACCCACTCTCCTTCCAGAAAAGTAATAATAGCAGCAGGGCGTCCTGCTAATTCACAGATCATCATTCCATCATTTTGAATAACAGGTTGAGGACAAGGAATTCCACGCTGTCCTAAATGCTGCATCAAGCGACAAAAAAAAGGTAAATCATCTTTTGAAATACGTTTTTCATAAAGTGTTAAAATAAATCGCCCTTGTGTTGTCTCTAACATAAAATTAGAATTTTCAATCCCCTCCTCTATACCTTGATAAGACAAAAGTGACCCTATTGCATAACGTGTTAAAAACACTTTTAAATCATTTGAATGAATATCTGTATAAACGGCCATTATTCTGCTTTCGTTGTAGACATGTCTGTATTCTGATTTTCATTTTTTGCATTATTTGCTTGACCATTGACGAAAGCCATATCTTGAGACGTTAAAATGACGTCACGTAATTCGCGACTCACTAAAAATTTTTCCGTTTCTACCGCTGTTTCAGCTAATTCTATTGTGACATCATAACGCTCACGAAACGCTGAAATAATTTCATCAATAATAATTTCAGGAGCCGAAGCCCCTGCTGAAAGACTGACAATAGAAAGAGCTTTTAGGTTTTCAAAATTAATTTCATCAGCGCGCTGAACTAAAATAGCTTGCCGCGCACCAGACTTTTCGGCAACCTCTACTAAACGTCGTGAATTAGAAGAATTTGGCGCTCCAACAATCAAAAACAAATCACTCCCCTTTGCTGCTGCCTTAACCGCATCTTGTCGATTCGTTGTAGCATAGCAAATTGACTCAGCCGCTGGGGCCGCTAATGTAGGGAAACGTTGTTGTAATATATCGAGAATTCCTGCAGTATCTTCAACAGAAAGCGTTGTTTGTGTAACAAATCCTAATTTATCTGGATCATTGGGTTGGTAATGCAAAGCATCTTCTATCGTTTCAATAAGCGTCACAGCCCCTTCTTCAAGCTGTCCCATTGTCCCTATCACCTCAGGATGACCAGCATGACCAATCAATATAACATGACGACCATGACGTTGATGTCGTATCGCTTGTTTATGAACTTTCGAGACCAACGGACATGTTGCATCGAGATAAAACAAATTATAGCATCGTGCTTCTTCTGAAACAGATTTTGGTACACCATGAGCAGAAAAAACAACCGGTTGATTGCGATGTTCTTCCGGAATCTCATCAAGTTCTTCAACAAAAACGGCTCCCCGTTGTTGTAATCCCTCAACCACGTAGCGGTTGTGTACAATTTCATGACGAACATATACTGGAACACCATATTTTTTTAATGCAAGGAGAACAATCTGGATAGCACGATCAACCCCTGCACAAAATCCACGTGGACCACAAAGACGTATCGTTAAAGGGGGAAGTCCAGACATAAATCATCCTTAATCTCTACAGTTTTAGCTATATATTCAAACAACCTATCGTTATACACGAATAAGCAATGTAAAAAAACTGCAATACCATCTTTTGCATAAGAACACACTCTATCGTGTTTTCTTACAATATGTTCTTGCAACAAAGCTCTTTTAAAATTTGTTCTTTCATTTTACGCGACTAAAGAGCGATAAAATACCAAACAAGAGATTCAATCAAAAGAACTCCAAAGATAGCTGCCAAATAAAGTAATGAAAAGAAAAACAGTTTTTTTGCCATCAAAATAGTTTCATTATGTGTATCAGCTTTCCACAAACGATAGGCAAAATAAACAAAGATAATGCTTAAAATTGTTGAAAAAATACCATAAAAAATTCCACCAAGACCAGTAAAGCAAGGAGCAGCTGCGCATAATGCCATCAAAATAGTATAAAATAAAATCTGTTTTTTTGTTGAATGTTCACCTCGTACATTAGGCATCATAGGGATACCTGCTGCCTCATAATCAAGAGATGAAAATAAAGAAAGAGACCAAAAATGAGGGGGGGTCCACATAAAAATGATTAAAAATAATAAAAAGCTATCAATACTCACTGTCCCTGTTGTCACGGCCCATCCAATCATTGGTGGAAAAGCCCCAGAAGCACCACCAATAACAATATTTTGTGGTGTGGTACGCTTTAACCAAATTGTATAGATAACAACATAAAAGAAAATCGTAAACGCAAGAAAAAATGCCGCAAACCAATTAATGAAGCTCCCCATAACCAATACCGAAAGCATAGAAAGAACCATGCCAAAAATAAATGCTTTTCGGGAACTGATTTTACCCATAGGAATAGGACGCTTTTTGGTCCGTTCCATCACGGCATCAATGTCAGCATCATACCACATATTCAGTGCTCCCGCACCGCCACCACCGATAGCAATACATAAAATCGCTAAAAAACCATACAACGGATTGATAGGAACAGGCGATACAAGCAAACCAACCAGAGCCGTAAAGACCACAAGAGACATAACACGTGGCTTTAATAACGTGATATAATCACCAATACCGGATTTTGGTGGCGTTGATTTACCATTCACAACCGATAACTCTCCTGAAACTGACATTCCGCTCAAAGCCCTTTTCCATTTCTGTCATTCACAAACCAATATTATCTGACAAATATTATCTAGCGTATGGAAATGATCAATTAAGACCAATCGTATTTTTGAGAAAATATGAAATACCTCGTTCGCACGTATCCCCTAAAAATAGATGGAAATATTGGCAACAAAAATACATTTTTTCAATCAACATTCTCTCCTACATTACAAATGTATCATAAAAATATATCCTATGGATTAATATATTTGGGTAAATACTGATTTTGTGTTATAGTTTTTATGTGGGGAATTCATTTTTTTATGTAAATCTATGCATGGTTGTGTGTGTGTTGAGTCGGATAGGATTTTCTGTGATACTTCATAAATTACTCAAAAAAAGTTTTTTTATTGGTGCTGTTCTTTACACACTTTATAGTAGTTTTATCAATCATGCATTTGCACAAACACCCTATGCGCAAAATGTCCCTGCTCCACAAACCTATGGTGCATGGACAAAAGTTTGTACTCTACCGCCAGGTACACCTAACATGCAGTGTGAAGTTGTACAAAACGTTCATACACAAGGTCGTCATGATATTACCTTGCGCGTTACATTTTATAAACTTCCTCAAAAGCAAGGTGCTTTGATGCGTGTTTTTGTTCCGATTCGCGTTGAATTACGTCCTGGTGTTGGAATTAAAATTGACGATAAAAATATGGGCAGAATGGAATATCGTCGTTGTCTTGGTGATAATTGTGTTGCTGAAGCCTTTCTTAAAGAAGACATATTGCAGCTCTTTTTAAAAGGAAAAATGGCAACTTATTTTATTTTTACAACTCCTGAACAAGGGATTGGAGGTTTCGTTGACCTTCATGGTCTTGGCGACGCCTATGCAACCTTACCTACATGAATGAAATCGATACACTTTATACGATTAAAATCTCATCGTATATTTTGAAAGCTTCTTAAATTAGATTAATAAAAATCTTCTAAGTCCCCATAAAAATAGGATAATTCTTATGAAATCGCTGATTGATCATTTTGATATTACTTCCTCTAAAGTGCAATCACTTGTACAAGAAACGCTTCATCATGCTGATGACGGTGAGCTTTACCTTGAGTATACAGAAAGCGAAGCTCTTTTATTTGATAATGGACAGCTTAAAAACGGCTCTTTCCATCAAGATATGGGATTTGGTCTGCGTGTCGTTGCTGGAGAAGCTACCGGATATGCATATTCTAGTGAATTATCAGCTGCTGCACTCAAACGTGCCAGTGAAGCAGCTAAAGCTATTACCTATAATAATCATGCAGGGACTTATAGCATAGCACCTCAACAAACAAACAAGAGACTTTATCAACCGCATAATCCCCTTGATGCTCCATCATTTGAAGAAAAAAGTGCTCTTTTGCAAAAAATTGATGCCTATTTACGTGCTAAAAATGATAAATTGCATCAAGTGACTGCTTCTCTTTCCGGCTCGCTACAACATGTTGAAATTTTACGTGCAGATGGTTATTTGGTTCGTGATATTCGTCCCCTTGTGCGGCTTTCTATATCTGTAGTCGCAGCTGAAGGCAATCGACGTGAAAATGGTTTTTATGGATGTGGAGGGCGACAAGCATTTGACCAATTTATTCATGAAGACAATTGGAAAAAAGCTGCGAATGAAGCCTTACGTATGGCTTTAACAAATTTAGAAGCAGAAGCAGCACCTGCAGGATCTTTTGATGTTGTCTTAGCCAATGGATGGCCTGGTGTTATGCTCCATGAAGCCGTAGGTCATGGTTTAGAAGGTGACTTTAACCGTAAAAAAACATCCGCTTTTGCTGGACTTTTAGGACAACAAGTTGCAGCAAAAGGTGTTACAGTTGTTGATGACGGAACAATTCCACAATGCCGTGGCTCTCTCACTGTCGACGATGAGGGGACCCCTTCAGGATATAACGTCCTTATTGAAGATGGAAAGCTCGTTGGTTTTATGCAAGACAGGCTTAATGCACGGCTTATGGGAGGTAAATCAACTGGAAATGGACGGCGTGAATCTTATGCTCATGCACCAATGCCACGAATGACCAATACAATCATGCTAGGAGGAGATAAAACACCTGAAGAAATCCTTTCTTCACTCAAACATGGTATCTATGCTGTTTCATTTGGTGGAGGACAAGTTGATATTACTTCTGGAAAATTCGTCTTTGAATGTACTGAAGCATACCGAGTAGAAAATGGTAAAATTGTAGCACCAATCAAAGGCGCAACTCTTATTGGAAATGGACCGGATGCTATGAAACGTATTACAATGATTGGTAATGATAGTAAACTTGATAATGGTATCGGTCTCTGTGGAAAAGCTGGCCAAAATGTCCCTGTTGGTGTTGGTCAACCTCATCTTCGAATCAATAATATGACAATCGGTGGAACTGCGCTTATAAAGGAATAAGCGTTCTCATTCCTTCCCAATATTGCCTCCTTCTCGTCTATCACGACCACTTTGTGAGGGGGGGGGGTACAATGCGTTGATTTATAAAGATAATCTATCGTTTTTCATATTGAATTAGAACCTTGAATTCCATAAGATTCTCTCATTTCAAATCTGTTCCATGTTGAATCAATCAAAATCTTTCGTTTGTACGTTACAGGTGGGGGAGTTATATGAATAAAAACTGTAAAAGACAGGACCAAAGATTCCTCTTATGTCCCCTCTCAAGTACCAAGAGTTGTAGAAACATTGAGAGATGGCAAATATAACACTAGCACCGGCTTGTTCAGATACATCTTCTTCGTAATACATTAGTCTTTTGTGTGGGATAATTTACCTTTTATATTTCATAATAAAAAAGTTTAAAATAAAAAACACTTTCTACATTCAGTGCTCTTAATTCAACGAGCAAAAGGTTATTATTATAGAGAAATTTTGGAGAGATTTTTATAATAATACTCAAGTAAACTTTTAAAAAAGTCTTCATGGCATTAAAAAATTTTAGGCTAAAGCTTCCAAGCTTTCTTTTTTTTCTTTTTGCTCAAAACAGCAACAATTTCGACATGTGGTGACCATAAAAATTGATCAATCGGTATGATTTTTTCTACTGTATACCCCCCTGCAACAAGAAGAGATAAATCACGAGCAAATGTAGTAGGATTACAGGAAATTGCCACAACACGTGATACTGTTGTCTTCGCTAATTCACGTACTTGTTGCTCTGCACCAGCACGGGGAGGATCAAAAACAACACTCTCAAAACACTCAAGTTCCTTTACAGAAAGGGGATGTCGGAAAAGATCACGTTTTTCACAAGTGACCGTTTTTAAACCAGTTGCAAAACGTGCTGCTGTATTTAGATTTCTTAATGCATCTTCATTATCTTCTACTGCATGAACATTCATCTTTTTTGCCATACGCAAGGTAAATGTTCCTATCCCTGAAAACAAATCAACAGCATTCTTTGCTTTTTGTAAATGAGTCAAAATAATATTGCCCATTATATTTTCAGCTTCGCAAGTTGCTTGAAGAAAACCACCAGAAGGAAATTCAACACGGACATCTCCAAAGTAAATCTCTGGTTTTTCTCGTTCAACCAAAACTTCACCGTCAACAGATAAACGTATAATCCCATATGAAAGAGCAGCACTGATCATTTTCTGACGAAGTGATTCATGGTGTACAATGCAACCGCTTAAAGCAACATCTAAACCATTTTCAACACGTGTTATTGTAACATGAAACCGTTTGGCAGAGCTGCTTAGAAAAGCACAGAGCTCTCTAATATTATGCAACTGAGAAATAAGCTCTGGACGGCTTACTGGACATTCCTCAAGAGCTACAATCTCATGAGAGAGATAACGGTTAAAACCAACTTTTTGCCCCTGTGGGGTCATAGATGCTGTTAGAGTAATCCGCCGTCGGCTATAAGGTTTACATTCTATTAAAGGCGCAACAACATTATTAAGTCCATACTTTTTAAGCGCATCAACAACCAATTGTTGTTTCCATACGCGATAAGCATCCATATGCCAATGCTGAAGAGTACACCCTCCACATTCTCCAAAATGCTGACAAAGAGTATCAATGCGTTCTAATGATTTTTCTTTTAATGCTATACATGTTGCATATTTTCCATGAACAGTAATTTCAGCACACTCTCTTGGTAAAGTAAAAGGAACATAAACGAAGCCGTGAGACGTCCTAGAAGTACCATACCCATTTGCTCCGATATGGTCGATTATGACATTGTCACTCACTCTTGTTTTTCTCCGAATAGTAAATATTCCACGTTGCCATCACCACCTGTAATAGGGGAAGAAATTAAACCTTTTGCACTCCACCCTGTTTGTGTATTTAACCAAACAAAAAGCGCCTCAGCAGTTTCTTTAGCTATTAATGGATTTAATATTCCCCTCTTGCTAAAGCGTTTACGACCAACCTCAAACTGAGGCTTTACCAGTAAAACAGCTTGGGCACCCTTCTTGGCTAAAGACAAAACGGGAGGCAATGCAAGTTTGAGAGAAATAAAGCTAACATCTGAAACGATAAGATCAATTTCTCGCCCACCTAAATGTTTATGTTGAAAATCTCTAACATTCAAGCCTTCTAATAACGTTATAGCACTGTTGCCCAATAAACGTTTATCAAATTGATGATGCCCAACATCAACGGCAATTACATGAGCCGATCCACGCTCTAAGAGAACTTGTGTAAAACCACCTGTTGATGCACCAACATCAATGGCCGTCACTTTATCTGTTATAATCGGAAATGCATCAAGTGCAGCAATCAATTTTAACGCTGCCCGAGAAACATAATTCTGCGCTGGATCACAAACAGCAATCTCTGCATCATCAAAAACGATTTGCCCAGCTTTAAAAACGATTTCGCCGTTAACTTTAACAGTTTGACGCATAACAGCATCACGTGCGCGTGAACGTGTCGTAAAAAAGTTTTTTTCAACTAAGAGAATATCGAGCCTTTTTCTGGCAGCCATATCATACTCGAATTTTTTATCCTGTTCGAATCTCGCGGCCTAAAGCAGCAAAAACCGTGTTGACAATACCCATAGCATCAAGTCCGATACGTGAAAGAACTTTTTCTGGTGCACCATGATTCAAATACTCATCAGGAAGTTTTAGTGTACGAGCTTTCAAACCATGCTCTAAGAGCCCTTCATGCGCTAAAAATTGTAATATGTGCGCTCCAAAACCACCGATTGCCCCTTCTTCAATTGTCACCAATACTTCATGCTCACGTGCCAAACGACACATCAAATCCTTATCTAAAGGTTTCGCAAACCGTGCATCTGCAACCGTCGTAGATAATCTTTCAGCCTCCAATGCATCAGCAGCTTGTAACACTTCTGACATCCGCGTTCCAAAACAAACCAAAGCGATCCTATTTCCTTCACGCAGAACACGCCCTTTTCCAATTTCTAATAACTCACCACGTTGCGGTAAATCTATACCAATGCCCTCACCACGTGGATAACGAAAAGAAATTGGTCCCTGATCATAAGCTGCAGCTGTACGCACCATATGCATCAGTTCAAGCTCATCAGAAGGTGCCATAACAACAAACCTAGGAAGAGTGGACAAAAAAACAATATCAAAACTTCCAGCATGTGTTGCACCATCTGCCCCCACAAAACCTGCACGGTCAATAGCAAAACGTACCGGTAATTTTTGAATTGATACATCATGAATAATTTGATCATAAGCACGCTGTAAAAAAGTAGAATAAATTGCAACAAAAGGCTTGTACCCTTCACAAGCAAGACCTGCCGCAAAAGTTACGGCATGTTGCTCAGCGATACCAACATCAAACATTTTTTCAGGAAATTTTTTCGCAAAAGAATCAAGACCTGTCCCTGTTGGCATCGCTGCTGTTATGCCAACAATCTTATCATCATGGCGAGCTTCTTCTATTAAAGCTTTAGAAAATACCTTGGTATAGGGTAGAATATTACTTGATGCTTTAACCTGTTTTCCTGTCATGACATCAAAACGATTAACACCATGATATTTATCAGGTGAGGCTTCTGCAGGTGGATATCCCTTTCCCTTATGTGTGACAACATGCACCAAAACAGGACCACTAGGATATTCACGAACATTTTTTAAAACAGGCAATAAATGCCCCAAATTGTGCCCATCTATGGGGCCAAGGTAATAAAAGCCAAGCTCATCAAATAAAGTTCCCCCAACCAAAAGTCCACGCGCAAATTCCTCTGAACGACGCGCCTTATCCAAAAAAAACTTTGGCAATTTTTCGCTCAACATCTTTACGCGTTCACGCAAATGACGATAAGAAGGACGAGATACTAATCGTGCAAGATGTGCTCTCATAGCACCTGTAGGTGGTGCGATAGACATATCGTTATCATTAAGAACAACAATCAAGCGTGCATCCAAAGCACCAGCATTGTTCATTGCTTCATAAGCCATGCCCGCAGACATTGCACCATCACCGATGACAGCTATGATATTGCGTCTTGTCTCTGCTTTCAAAGCACTTGCCACCGCCATGCCAAGCCCCGCTGAAATAGAAGTAGACGAATGACCCGCTCCAAATGGATCATACACACTTTCTGAACGTTTTGTAAAACCTGATAATCCGCCCTCTTGACGTAATGTGCGAATTTTTTCTCTACGCCCCGTTAAAATCTTGTGTGGATAGGTTTGATGACCAACATCCCAAATAATCCTATCCTCTGGTGTATTAAAAATATAATGTAATGCAACAGTGAGCTCAACAACACCAAGTCCCGCCCCAAGATGACCACCTGTTACAGAAACCGCATCAATTGTTGCAGTTCGCAACTCATCAGCCAACGGTCCCAAATCAGACTCAGGCAATGCCCGCAAATCTTGCGGAAAACAAATACGGTCAAGCAATGGTGTTAAGACCTGAGACAAAAAAAACCTTTCTATTATCTTAACTTAAGAAAACGAAACGATAAAAATATATCTTCTCTACTCTTATTTACAGTTTTGCATCTTTTTTACTGAAAAATGCTCTTTTCTATTTGAGATGAGCTATCCTTTCCTCATTTTTTACTTATTTTATAAAAAAGAAATCAATCGATTTAATTTTCTATAAAAAAGGTTATTATATCTCCTCGTTTCACAATAAATATCCAAAATATTTAATATTATTTAGCATCAAGTGGTTCTACTCCTTCTGGAGAACCGTCTTCTGAAAGCTGTATTTTTTCAACTTTAGCTTCAGCAACTCTTAAGAGTTTTTCACAATGCTTTTTAAGCGCTTCACCGCGTTCATAAATATCAATGGATTGTTCCAAAGGCACATCGCCACGTTCCAAATTTTCGACAATAACTTCAAGTTGCTTAAGCGCTTGCTCAAAGCTTAAGGTCGTAATATCCCCCTCTTGTATCTCTTTTTTCATATGAACCTCAAAAAATATCTGTTCTAGATATACGAATTCCAAAACCTTCTAAACCTACATGATGATGCTCTTTAGCAGCATAAACAATAACAGAGCCTATTCCTAGATATTTTAAAATTTGTGATCCTAAACCAATTTTGCGCCATTCTTCTTCGCGTTCAATCGCCTGCACATGGTTTTCTGAACTGTCTCTTGCCATATTTTGAATATCAATAGTTGATTGCATAACAGATCCTTTACGCAAATAAATAAATACGCCACGTTTTTCTTTTTCCATCATACGCCGCATCACCACCATAATATCTGAAGATTGACAAAAAACGTCATTTATAATGTTTTCATGATGTAAATACACAGGAATATCCTCACCCTCACGGACATCACCAAAAACAATTGCAATATGCTGAACGGCTTCCCAAGGAAATTGATAACTTTGAACAATAGCGGGACCTACAGATGTTTCAATAGGCATTTCTCCAACATGCTTGATCAATATTTCCTTACGTTGGCGGTAAGCAATTAAATCTGCAACCGTTATCATATGTAACCGATGTCCTTGTGCAAATTTCATGATCTGATCGCCATGTTTAACGCTGCCATCATCATTGACCAACTCACCAATAACACCAACTGGTGGCAAACCAGCTAATTTACATAAATCAACAGCGGCCTCCGTGTGACCTGAACGCATGAGCACCCCCCCTTCATGCGCAATCAAAGGAAAAATATGTCCTGGACGGACAAAATCGTGAGCACCAGCATTTGGATTAGCAAGATTACGAACTGCCAATGTGCGGTCATGTGCAGAAATACCCGTTGTTATCCCATGTTTAAAATCCACAGTAACAGTAAATTGCGTCCCATGTGCAGAGTTATTATCTGGTACCATAGGAGCAAGATTAAACCGTTGTGCTTCTTTTTTTGGCATAGGTGTACACACAATACCTGTTGTGTGACGAAGAATAAACGCCATCTTTTCTTCTGTACAATACGCTGCAGCAACAGTTAAATCACCCTCATTTTCACGGTCATCATCATCTGTCACCACAACAATTTCACCGCGTTCAAAAGCTTTAAGTGCAGAAACAATTTTTTTTTCATCATACGCCATTGTTCACCTTTTCAATCACCCAATTTGACCGCGATGTCTTAGATAATGGTCAGCAATAGCACAAGCAACCATCGCTTCACCAACAGGAACGGCACGAATCCCAACACATGGATCATGACGTCCCTTCGTTATAACATCTATATCATGACCATCAACATCAATGGAGCGACGAGGCGTTAAAATTGATGAAGTAGGCTTTACAGCAAAACGTGCAACTATTGGCTGTCCACTCGATATTCCCCCTAAAATACCACCAGCATGATTGGATAAAAAAAGCGGTTTTCCATCATTTCCCATTCGCATTTCATCGGCATTTTCTTCTCCCCTCAGGCGGGCTGCCGCAAAACCATCACCAATTTCCACACCTTTTACCGCATTAATCGACATAAGTAACGATGCAATATCTTGATCAAGCTTTGCATAAATAGGGGCTCCTAAACCTGCCGGAACATTTTCTGCAACGATCTCAACAACCGCACCAACAGATGTTCCCTCTTTACGGAGTTTACTGATATAATCACTAAAAATGGGAACCATCTCTGCATCAGCTGTAAAAAAAGGATTATTATCAACCTCTGACCAATCCCACCGATCACGATTAATATTATGAGGACCAATTGCTATCACTGCTCCTCGTACAATCAAACCAGGAACGATTTTACGAGCAAATGCACCAGCTGCAACACGTGCTACCGTCTCCCGTGCTGAAGCACGTCCCCCACCTCGAAAATCACGAATGCCATATTTAATATCATAAGTATAATCCGCATGTCCTGGACGATACTGATGAGCAATCGAGCTATAATCCTTCGAACGCTGATCTGTGTTTCGAATCAACAGAGAAATTGGTGTACCTGTCGTCACCAATGTTGTCCCATCGTCTTGAACAACAACTCCTGAAAGGACCTCTACTTCATCTGGTTCTCGGCGCTGCGTTGTATATTTTGATTGTCCTGGTTTGCGTTTATCAAGATAAGCTTGAACTTCTGCAAGAGTAAAAATAATTCCAGGTGGACAACCATCAATGACACAACCAAGAGCAGCACCATGACTTTCACCCCATGTTGTTACACGAAACAAATGACCAAATGTATTATGCGACATGAAAAAAGATCCGTTTCTCTGTCAAATATATACAACGACAACGTATGTTGTGTGCTATACACAAGGTAGCTCGTTGCTCCCAAATACCCTTAGCCACTTTAAATTTGGTCAAATTACTGCTGTCCAATAAAATCCCATAAACCAAACTTTATTCTTTAACGACAGAAATGTCTGGTGCATCAACTGCTTTCATACCTATGATATTATAACCCGAATCGACATGATGGACTTCACCGGTAACAGAACGAGACAAATCTGAAAGAAAATAAAGCGCAGAATCACCAACCTCTTCAATTGTTACCGTACGACGTAATGGAGCATTATATTCATTCCATTTTAAAATATAACGAAAATCACCAATACCAGAAGCCGCTAACGTTTTAATTGGTCCAGCAGATATAGCATTAACACGAATATTTTGAGGACCTAAATCTACCGCTAAATATTTCACGCTCGCTTCAAGAGCTGCTTTGGCAACCCCCATTACATTATAATTGGGAACAACCTTTTCTGCACCATAATAGGTCAGTGTCAAGATTGCCCCACCATCTGGCATCAATTTCTCTGCACGCTTCGTTAGAGCTGTTAGGGAATAAACGGAAATATTCATGGTCATCATAAAATTTGATTCGCTGATATCAATATAACGACCACTTAATTCGTCTTTATCAGAAAAACCAATAGCATGAACTAAAAAATCGAGTTTTCCCCATTTCTTCTCTATTTCTCTAAAGACCGTATCAATAGAGACACTGTCAGAAACATCACAATGTCCACAAACAAACCCCTTTAATTCTTCAGCCAAAGGCTCAACACGCTTTTTCATTGCTTCACCCTGATAGGTAAAAGCAAGCTCTGCCCCTGCGCTACTTGCTGCTTTAGCGATTCCCCAAGCGATGGAGCGATTATTGGCCAACCCCAAAATTAAACCACGCTTACCGTACAACAAACCATTACCCTTAGCCATCAGCACTGCCCCATTGTTACTTAAAATTAATATTATTCATCTGCCTATGACACAGGTCAACTTTTTCTTCAAGCAATTGGTTTAAAATCAAACAAAAACTACGCTTTTGTATATAAAAAATTTTAAAATTAATCTTGTTGCATTTGCAAAAACTGTTCTAGCGCGGCATTTTCACCTTCCGGCAACATAATGCGAACATGCACATAAAGATCATCTCTTGTACCATTTTTTAAACGAAGCCCTTTTCCTTTCAACCGTAAAACGCGATCAGAACTTGACCAAGCAGGAATCGTTAAAACCACACGTCCCTCCAACGTCTCAACTTCTTCTTTTGCTCCCAAAACAGCATGTTTAAGAGAAACTGGTAAATCAAGATGAAGTGCTCTTCCTTCAACCCGAAAACGAGGATGTTTTTGAATCTGAATGGTTATCAACGCATCTCCTGCTTGCCCGAGAGGTACCTCTTCTCCCTGACCTTTTAAACGAATAGTCTGTCCGTCTTCAATATAATCTGGAAGTTTAATTTTTAACTTTTTTCCATTTGGAAAAACAGCTTCCACCTTTTCTGCGCCAACCATCTGCTCTAATGTTATGGCAAGATTAGCACGAACATGTGCTCCTTGTTGGGGACGGTTATAGTGTGTGGAATTCGAAAAGCTACTACCTCCTCCAAACAGATCCCGAAAAATATCACTCGCATCAAAACCTGCACCACCTGAAGAGGAAAAATCAAATCCCTTTGCTCTTCCTGAAAAGGGATTTTGTTTATTGCTAAAATTTTCACCAGTACCATAAGCTTGATAAAGCGGTTTTCCTTCCATATCAATTTCACCGCGATCAAATTGTGCCTTTTTATCCTTATCACCTATAATTTCATAAGCTTGATTAATTTCAGCAAATTTTTCTTTAGCCTTTGTATCATCTTTATTATGGTCTGGATGATACTTCTTTGCTAATCTTCTAAATGCCGATTTAATCTCTTGCGATTTTGCGGTACGTGCCACACCCAGAATCGTGTAGGGATCACGCATATTGCCCTCTTTTCAATTTTTTCGTTTTCAAAATATCAACTGATCCGTTGCTCAATATCCCTTATATCTTCATCAGTCTATTCTAGAGAATAATTTCTTCTTTCCTTTTTATATGTCTATCAATAAACTAAAATACCAGATAAAATGAGACATTTATTTAATATAGCTCATTGTAGCCTATGCTAAAGTAAAAATAATTAAACTACCATAGAAATACACAATAGCATTGGCTTTTTGATGATAAAGTAAATGAGAAAATGCCTCGCCCATACTCACTGATATTTGGAGAAACTATGAGCAACAAAATACCAACAGATGATCATTTTATGAAAATGCAAAAACCTTTTGAACTTTTCGCAAAGTGGCTTGAAGAGGCAACGATAAGTGAAATAAATGATCCAAATGCTATGGCATTAGCAACAGTTGACGAAACAGGACTCCCTAATGTTCGTATGGTTCTCCTCAAAGACTACAGTCCCCAAGGCTTCGTCTTCTATACCAATTATGAAAGCTGTAAAGGACAAGAAATTTTAAAATCAATGAAAGCATCTTTAGGTTTTCATTGGAAATCGCTCCGTCGTCAGGTCAGAATTAGAGGAATTGTTGAAAAAGTAAGTCAACAGGAAGCCGATGCCTATTTCCAATCGCGACCACGTGGTAGTCGAATTGGTGCATGGGCATCTAAACAATCTCAACCTTTAGACAATCGTTTTGTGCTCGAAAAAGCAATTGCTCAATATACTGCGCGTTATGCTCTAGGCAATATTCCACGACCACCTTATTGGTCTGGGTTTCGTGTTAACCCCCTTTCTATAGAGTTCTGGTGCGATCGCCCATTTCGTTTACATGATCGTCTGCTTTTTACACGCGATTGTGTTGAACACAGCGATTGGAAAAGACAAAAACTTTATCCCTAATCCTTCAAACTTCATCGTTATAAAGATTTTTTCTTCCCAACAGTTAAACAAGTATTTTTTATTTGAAAAATTCTAAAAGAAGATGATTTATTTTATTTAAATAGAAGAAATTCATTTTCACTGTAATTCATTTTCACTGTAAAAGTTGATTGGTAATATTTTCTACTGTATTGCTTAAAACAGATTAGCAACAAGCTTATTTAAAAGAAAATACTGTATTCAGCAGAAACTATGATTTTAGCTAACTTATTTTTAGACCGCAGGATAAAATATCGTCCATATACCCCCACATACCAAACCAGCAAAAATCACAAAACCAATAAGCGAATTAGATTTGAAAAGCCTGAGGCATTGTGAACTGTCATCTATATCAATGACTTTAATTTGAATAAACATATGGATGCTTGCCACAAAAATCCCCAAAAAACTAAGAACAGGGACTCCAGCTAAATAAAATGCTAAACTAACGAACACCACAAAACCACCATACAAAAATACTAAAGCACGCTTGGTTCCTTTACCAAAGAGAAGGGCCGTAGAACGGACACCAACAGTAGCATCATCTTCTTTATCTTGATGTGCGTAGATTGTATCGTATCCTATGGTCCACAAGATTGATCCCACATAAAGCAAGATTGGTGCCCAGCTTAAACTTCCAAAGACAACAGCCCACCCCATTAATGCCCCCCAATTAAACGCAACGCCTAAAAAAAACTGCGGCCAATATGTTACGCGTTTCATAAAAGGATAAAATGCAACAGCTATCAATGACGAAATACCTAGAAAAAAACTAAACCTATTAAATTGTGATAAAACGACTAAACCAACCAAACATTGCATAAGTATAAAAACTCTTGCTTGAAACCGACTCACATGACCTGTCGGCAATGGGCGAGAACGTGTCCTTTCTACCTGAGCATCAATTTTATGGTCAATAAGATCATTCCAAGTACATCCTGCCCCTCGCATAGCAATAGATCCCAGAAAAAAAAGAAAAAGATACCAAACCCAGTGAAGAAACATTGATAAAAGAGTATCGTAATGCATGTTATAAGAGAAAAAAGCCATTGTTGTTGACCAAAAACAAGGCCACATCAACAATTGCCATCCGATAGGCCGATCCCAACGCGCCAATTGCGCATAAAACCATAAAGAACAGGGAAGGAAATTGTAAACCCATTGTTTGGAAGATGCATCCATAACCCGTCCCTGACTCTCACAGGATTGAACATGCGCGATATTTTTATTTTTTTTCATCAAATGATTTACCTTTGGTCTTGCGATAGAGACATTTCATTCTTATGAGAAGGAGATGAGATTAATCATCTTTTATGAGAGGAGCAAGCAATGAATATTCTTCTTATTGGCTCAGGTGGACGAGAACATGCTTTAGCATGGAAAATAGCTGCATCACCACTGCTAACAAAGTTATATTGTGCTCCTGGAAACCCTGCAACAACAGAATTTGGTGAAAATATTAATTTAAACATTGATGACCATCCCCTTGTTATTGATTTTTGTAAAAAACATTCTATTGATCTTGTGATTGTAGGACCAGAAGCACCATTGGTTGCGGGTATAACAGACTCTCTTAATAGCGCTAACATCTGTGTATTTGGTCCTACTCAAAAAGCTGCTCAACTAGAAGGTTCTAAAGCTTTTACAAAAGATTTATGTCGTAAGAATAACATTCCTACAGGAAGTTACCAATGCTTTAATGATGCCTCTAAAGCTAAAGCTTACATTCATCAACAAGGTGTTCCCATTGTTATTAAAGCTGATGGCTTAGCAGCTGGCAAAGGTGTCGTGGTTGCAACAACTATGGAAGAAGCATTTAACGCAGTCGATGCCTGCTTCAAAAGTGCATTTGGAGATGCAGGAAACAAAATTGTTGTAGAATCTTTTCTTGAAGGTGAAGAAGCAAGCTTCTTCTGCCTTTGTGATGGTAAAGTTGCTCTTCCTTTTGGTTCTGCTCAAGACCATAAACGTGTAGGTGATGGCGATATTGGAGCAAACACCGGTGGTATGGGTGCTTATTCACCAGCGCCCATCATGACCCAAGAAATAGTGAATCGTACCCTCAAAGAAATTGTTGAACCAGCTTTAAAAAGCATGAAAGAAATGGGCGCCCCCTTTAAAGGTATTCTCTTCGTCGGATTAATGATAACGCAAAAAGGACCCGAATTAATTGAATTTAACGTACGATTCGGTGATCCTGAATGTCAAGTTTTAATGATGCGCCTCAAAGATGACATTTTGCCAATTTTTCTTGCTGCAGCTCAAGGAAAACTTGAAAATAAGCCTCTTCGGTGGTCTGAAAAAACTGCTCTCACCGTTGTTATGGCTGCCAATGGTTATCCAGACTCTCCCCAAAAAGGTACTGTTATCCGTAACGTTGATAAAGTAAACAATCTTCCCGATGTGAAAGTTTTTCAAGCTGGTACAGTATTGCGTGATGGAGAACTCATTGCAAATGGTGGACGTGTCCTCAACATAACAGCAACAGGAAAAACGATTACGCACGCACAAAAACGTGCTTATGAAGCTGTTGATTGTATTGATTGGCCAGAAGGTTTTGTTCGTCGTGATATCGGATGGAGAGCCATTGCGCGAGAAAACTAAATCCTTTGAATATTCTTTTTTCCGATTTGATTATTTTATATAAGAGCATGATACACAAATTTTCTTACTGTTTTACGTTGACCATAATTTTGAAAAAATGAGTGTGCTTTCCTTTGAACAATCAAATATTGTAAATAGGATATCTACCCATGATAAAATAGGAAATTTCTCTGAATATAACACTGTGATATAAACTGATCATTTTACTGTTGTATTTAATTTAAACGTATTTTCTCATCATCTTTATAAATACTTTCTTTCTTATAAAACCCTGAAGAAAAACATATATACTATCATTTCTCTTATTTATTGCGTTTTTTAATGAAATTCCGCTTTTACGAAAAATAAAATGCCAAAAAAAAGATACTGATGTTATTCACGTACAAATTCTTAAACAATATCTCTCATGCTCGTCACTCCCATTTTACGACACTACCTGCAAATAGTATAAATCCATTCTGCCATCTTTCTGAAATAAAGATACAAACCGATACTATCATTGTATTTTCCAACTCCCAATATTACGATAACCCTTTCTATCTAAACGCTTTATCAGAGAGTGTTTACTCTTTTTTAATGATTTTTATCCACACTCTACCCCTTCTTATAACGTGCAAAAAAATGATTTTGATTATAGGAGAGAGATGAAGTAAGAATATTTTGCAATATTCAAAGCTCTCATTCAACATGGAGAAATGATTTATAAAAAAGTAAAAAACACTTCCAGCAATCTGCTCGTGTTTTAATGATGTGGCAAAAACCAAAAATTACACCGCCAAAAAAACGGTTTCTATTGTTATGAAAGCCGTTTTTACCTCTCCGAGAAAAGCATTTAACATAACCGATTCCTGCTGCCAATGTATGGTGTCAAAAAACTCTCATTTACAATCATTGACTTCCTCTTTGCCTTAAAGAACCAAAAGTCACACCAAATCCCATCTGTAAACGTCAGGATTCTCATTGAGCGGGTTCCTCTTGGTTCCTACTCATATGCTTCACTTACACAAAGACCGACAAGCAAACTTAAGAATATTCGCCATGTCCTCTAAAAATACTTCATGTGTGAAGTTTACACGCCTTATATTACCGCCCCAAACAACGATGTTTTACGGCACAACAAGATAAATGCTTACGGTAGTACAAAAATGAATGCATATTAATATTACTGGAGTGCAATTCGATTCGCAATCACCAAACGCAAGCCTAACGGATTGCTATAACGAAGTAAAAAACGCTTTTGTTTAGAATGTGCTGTTGTACCAAAAAAACGATGTAAATCAGAACGATCTTTTACAACCAGAATGCGATTATCTTCATTGATCATAAGCATGGGGAGTCCATAAGTATCCGCCCATAATCGCCAATCCAGAAGAACATTATTCAAATCTCTGGAAACCAAAAGCGGTATACAAGCTTCCTCATCGGCATGAAGTAATTCTAATGCAACAGCTCTTTCTCCTGAACGCGTTTTCACGGTACGTGCTGCAATTCCTTGGAAATGATAAGGGGGTATTAAATGCGATAAGCTTGAAGGCATATCCGTTTTAAAAGAAACACCACGCTCATTTAACGAACAAATAACCTGATTACCCGTTTTGGATGAAAAATATGTCGTCGTTTGTGGCAAATGGCACGGATCTAACCGAAATTCAAGCACCGCTTTTGCCTGATTAAAGCATTGATTAGCCATATACATTATCCCAATTTATCTTAAATAACATACACCCTTTAGCAGCTTTTTCTCATTGGATTATTAAAAGTTTGAATAAAAAACAACTGGTTTCTTTTTTGGTTATTAAAATCTAAACAAAAATACATGATCACTATTCTTGAATTATAATACTTTTCCGGGATTCATTATCCCTAAAGGATCGAGCGTTTTTTTAATCCCTTGCATAATATCCAATGCGACAGGCGATTTAAAAGAACGAAGTTCTTCGCGCTTAAGCTGACCAATTCCATGCTCAGCAGAAAATGCACCTCTATAATCCATCACTAAACTATGAATGCGATGATTCATTTTTGACCATAACTGCAAGAACACCATCGTATCAGCTCCTACAGGTTGTGTAATGTTATAATGTAAATTTCCATCGCCCATGTGTCCAAAACAAATCACCCGTGCTCCTGGAGCAATATCTTCAACAATAAGCGCTGCCTCAGCAATAAAATCAGGAATAGAAGCAAGTGGGATCGCAATATCATGCTTAATGGACCCTCCTGCTAACTTTTGTGCATAGGATATACTTTCACGCAACTGCCAAAAAAAATCTTGCTGTTTTAAAGATTGTGCAACAATTGCATCTTCTATCACCGCATTCTTTAAAGCTTCTTCTAAAATAATACTCAGTACTGATAACGCCTCATCATCGCCTTGCAATGATGAAATGTTCATTAATACATACCATTCATGCTTCCGCTGAAGAGGAGGCTTCTCACACATCTTATAATCTAAAGCCATTTGCAAACTGAGATTTCCCATGAGCTCAAAACCTGTCAACATCCCTCCTCCATATTTTTGAGCCAGAGATAAAAACTCTAAAGCCTTCGCCGGACTATATAATCCCACCAAAGCAACAGCTTTTCCTTTTATTTTTGGAAACATCTTCAAAACGGCTGCGGTTATAACACCTAATGTGCCTTCTGCACCAATAAAAAGATTTTTCAAATCGTAACCGCTATTATCTTTTTTAACAAAACGCAAATCATCTAAAATACGGCCATCCGGTAAAACAACTTCCAAACCAAGACAAAGATCACGCATATTGCCATAGGCTAAAACAGCTGTCCCTCCAGCATTCGACGAAAGATTTCCCCCTACTTGACAAGAACCTTCAGAAGCCAAAGAAAGAGGGAAAAAACGACCTGATTCATCCACTTTTTTCTGTAAATCCTGTAAAATAACACCTGCCTCTACAACAACAAAATTTCCCTCAAGATTTATAGTTCTAATCTTATTTAATCGTTCCATGGATAAAAGAACGCTCCCTCCTCTTTCATCTGGTTGTTGTCCCCCCACAAGCCCTGTATTTCCACCCTGTGGCACAATCGGTGTGCGTGTTTTGCTCGCTAGCTGCATAATCGATGAGACCTCTGCGCAAGAAGATGGACGTAAAAGTAAAGGTGTTTTTCCATGAAAAAGCCCACGCTCTTCAAGCAAATACGGTGCAATCAACGCTTGATCTGTTATAGCATGCTTAGCACCAACAATTTCTCTAAACCCCTCAATTAATTTCTGCTCCATGTTTGTTTCTCCTTTGGAGCCGCAGCCCGTATAAGACGATCATTGATCGCCTCCCCTAATCCGTATGATGGAATAGGTTCTACTGCGATACATCTCACTTTAAATGAATCTAATTCCTTCATATATTGAAATAAATGAAAGGCTGCCTCTTCCAACTTTCCATCTTCGCTAAGATTTAAAATAGAAACGGCATTTTCAGCCCCCATAACGCGCTTTGAACCAAATGCTAAAAGCGCTTCACCATTTTCCACCTTTTCTACATTCAAACGAATCGTAGCATTGGGAGCATAATGCGACTTTAACATCCCTGGAGCTTCAATCGCCGCCCTTTGATCTATCCGTTTTAAAGACTTCCCCACAATTTCTTCAATTTTATCAGCCGCAAGCCCCCCTGGACGCAAAAGATAAATATTTTCATCACAAATCTTAATAATCGTTGATTCAAGCCCTATTTTAGCAGGTCCTCCGTCCAATATCAAAGGAACAGATTCCCCCAAAGATGCAAAAACAGCCTCAGCTGAAGTAGGGCTAAGACGCCCCGACTGATTCGCACTAGGAGCAGCAAGTGGTCGGCCAAAATGTTGTACTACTTCCGCAAAACGACTGTCTGGAAAACGAACAGCCAAGGTATTCAAACCAGAGGTTGTTAAAGGATGAATATTATGCTGTTCCTTTAAAGGCAAAACCAATGTCAAAGGCCCTGGCCAAAATTCCTCCATTAATTGGCGTGAAAGAAAGTCAATTTTCACATAACGTTCCGCCATTTCGATGCCGCTGACATGCACAATAAGAGGATTAATTTGCGGACGACTCTTTGTAGAAAAAATAGAAGAAATTGCCCTCCCATTGGTTGCATCGCCCGCTAATCCATAAACAGTTTCCGTTGGTAATGCTACTAACTTCCCTTGTTTAAGAAGCGCTATTGCCTCTCTTATCGAAGCACTATTGAGTGGTAGAATCGTCATGACACACCATTTCTATAACACTCTTTTAGTGGTGCAAAACTATAACGATGTAATCCTATAATTGGTCCATATTTATCAAGAGCTGTACGATGTGCTAGTGTTGCATAACCTACATGCTTCTCTAAACCATACCCTTTATAAACTTGTCCTGCACACTCCATCATCCTGTCACGCGTTACTTTCGCAATAATAGATGCGGCTGCAATTGAAACCGAACGCTGATCGCCCTTAATCAACGCCATTGCAGGACAGGACAACTCAGAAGGAATATCACGTCCATCAACAAGGACATAGTGGGCTGGAATGGCTAACCCTATAATACAGCGACGCATTGCTTCTAAAGTTGCTTTTCTAATATTAGATTGATCAATTGTACGAGCACAAAGACTAGCGACTGAAACCGCTAATGCACTTTGCAAAATTTCATGATAAAGTCTATTTCGTTGGAGAAAAGAAAGTTTTTTTGAATCATTTAACCCATTAGGAATATGGTCTTTATCCAAGATAACTGCTGCCGTTACCACAGGTCCAGCGAGAGGCCCCCGTCCTACTTCATCAACACCTGCTATATGAAAAAAACCCTGTTTTTGCAAATCCAATTCGCACGAAAAATTTGGTTGAAGCGGAACATTAAACATCTTTGATAAATCACAATACAACAAACATACATCTATTTCTGTAGCCTGATCATTTTTTGCAAGCATTACAGTTTTAAATGGCTCTCCAAACATTATGCGAATTCTTGCACAAAAGATAAAAAAATACATTTCTTTGGTTACCCTCTTTCACTGTGTATAATAAAATCAGGACGAAATAAAAGCTTTTATATTTATTTATCAAATATTTCCTAAAGTCATGATAGGTTTTACAAACCAATTTTGGTGCATTGATTTGATAAAAAGAGCCGCTTGTTGCGCCGTTTGTTTATTTTTAAAAATGCCAAAGCAAGTTGCTCCCGTTCCAGACATACGGGAAAAAAGAGCCCCACATTCATCTAATATAGATAACACTTCAGCTAACTGAGGTGCTATTTTTAATGCAGAAGAAAAAAGATCATTACGCGTTTCTTGTAAAGCTTCAACCAATGAATCAACACTCTTTAAAGAATCTGTATTAATTTTCAAAGAAGGATTATGACGCTTCTCTAACGCTTTAAAAACAGTTTGTGTTGAAATCTCTTGTCCATGATTAACCAATACTATTGCAAGAGAACAGGCTCCTTTTAGTTGTATCATCTCTTGACCAATTCCTTTGACCAAAAGTGGCTGCTGATATTCTAATGCATAAAGGCACATGGGAACATCAGCACCAAGAACTAAGCTCATTTTTGCTAATTCTCCGTAAGAGCAATCAAGATTCCACTGTTGACGCAACATGCTTATAACCCCAGCTGCATCACCTGAGCCACCACCAATGCCTGAAGCAACAGGTAATGTTTTTACAAGCCGAAAAAAAGCAGGTTGAGCACATTCAGGAAAAGTCTTATGCATAAAATCCCGTGCGCGAATAACCAAATTATCTAAATGAGACACAAGGCCTTTTGCAAACGGTCCCGTCAAAACAAATTGATTATTTTCGCAAGGTGCATAGTGTAGACAATCACCGCTAAGACTAAAATAAACCAAACTTTCTATTAAATGATACCCATCAGAACGTTGCCCCACAACATGTAGAGCTAAATTCAATTTAATAGGTGTAAATAAATAGGAATGTCCTTGGAACGAAGCTTGTACATTTGATATCATATGACGTAATATTCACCTACATAGGGTTCTTTTACGAATTCCCCCTTTTATCCATACTTTTATTAGCACAAACCCTATAAACAGCTTGGAATATTCTTAATCGTTTTCTAAACAAACAATAAATATAAAGAGCACTCATACAAAATAAACGACATGTTCTCATTCGTATCATTTCAAGCCTTTTTTCTTCTAGAATCTGTTTTTAGATAACAATCCCTCTGGCTTGAATGATCCTTTCCATTACAGACCATAACGCTGCCAAAGTGCTCGCTCTTCTGCTGCCATCAATGCACTGTCAACGACTGTATAAACCGTATGTGCCGTCACTCCTGAAGGCGTTTTAGGTCCTAAGAAACTTTTTGGAGGCATAATAAGTCGAAGTTTTGCATCATTACCAAAGCGCTCCTTAATAACAGAACGTACATCATTTAATCCATCAACCAGACCAAGCTCAACGCTTTGTTTTCCACTCCAAAACATTCCTGTAAAGAGATTCGAATCATTTGATAATTTTTCAGCACGGCGTTCTTTAACCAAATCGATAAAAGTTTGATGCACTTCAAGTTGGAGAGATTTCAAATGCTCGATATCCGCCTTTTTTTCTGGCTGAAATGGATCTAATGTAACTTTGTTCTTTCCTGCTGTGTATACACGCCGTTCGATACCAATTTTCTTCAAAAGTTCCGGAAAACCAAAGGAAGCTGAAACCACTCCAATGGAACCAACAATTGAAGAAGGATCTGCAAAAATTTCATCCCCCGCACAAGCAATCATATAACCACCGGACGCTGCAATATCTTCAATAAACACAAGAACCTTTTTATTTTTTTCTTCTGCCAAGTCACGAATACGCTTGAAGATAAAACGCGATTGTACAGGTGAACCACCAGGAGAATTAATAATAAGTGCAACAGCCGGTGACTTTTTGTGTGCGAAAGCCTTCTCTAAAAGATTTGCACACCTACTGAGGGAAAGGGTACGAGATATCGACGCTGATGAATCCATAATTGCTCCTTGAAGGCGCACCACAGGAATTTCAAGTTTATCGGAAGAAAAACGACGTGGAATAAAACTTTTAATAAAATCCATCAAAACAAAATCTCCTTATAAATTAAGAACAATTAAATAGGAAAGGACAACAAAGAGGAAGAACGCGATAATATCCAAAAGCGCCAATCAATCCCCACATTACAAGCAGAAATATAATTTCACCCAAAGTCAAATCTCCCTAACAACAAAATTTCGACTCTAAATAATAAACTAAAAAACACAAGATACTATTAGAAAAGTTCCCACAAGCTTATATATCCATTATTAATTGCATCAACTTGGGGTGAAAAAGTATGGTCATTACCTTCATGTATAACCAATGCCGGTAAAATAGATAAAGCTGCTCTGCTTCCTCGTTTTGCGTAAAATAAAAGACGAATTGCTGCTGTTTTCGCACGTGCATGCACAGGAATTATACAAATACCACCAAAACGCCCTTCTAAAGCACGCAAGATATCTGTCAGCGATTGTGGACGTGCAATGAGCCCTAAGTATCCACTTGGCTTAACAATGGCCGCTGCACTCCGCAACCAGTTATCAAACATCGCTTCAGACATAACATGTGCTTCAGATTTTTGTTTATCAGGTGTCTTGCGATCAGTCGGATTATTAAAAGGTGGATTCATAATCGCAAAATCAAAGCTATTATCTATCAAACCTGCTTTTATACGGGCATTCCCTTTGAAGGTAACATCTGCTTCTAGCAAACAAACTCGGCTAGCAAATTGTTTATTTTGTTTTAGCATAAGCGTTTTTTGAGCGTAAGATACCATAAAAGCTGAACGTTCAACTAAGGTAACATGAACTTTCAAACAACGCGAAGCAACAGCCAACCCTGCAGCTCCAGCACCTGCACCTAAATCAACAACCTTGCCCTTTAAATTACTTGGAACCAAACTAGCTAATAACATCGCATCCATTCCAGAACGATGACCATATTTATGGGGTTGAACCAAATAAAATTTCCCGCGGTGAAAACTATCAATTGTTTCACCACTCTGATTCGTTGTTTTATCCATTTAAAAGCCTAATGTTCACCTTTATAAACTGCATTTTTGCCATTCAGCTGCTATTTTAAATTTTTTTATTATTTCATAACAACAAGATTACACTCGCTAAAGAACATTTATTGCCAATAACATTCCAAGCTTACACTTCAAAGCGCCATCAAAAGCTTGAGTCAAACACAAACCCCCTTTATGCTAGTAAATAAAGTAAATTTTATATATGTCCATTGCAATACTCTAGGAGTAAACACATTGAGCGCAGCTATCAAACCAGAACAAATAAGAAATAATCAAATTTCTCTTCAATCTCTTGTCAATCTTACTCAAAAAGATATGGAGCGCGTAAATCAATTTATTCTCTCTATGGCAAAATCAGAGGTTGAGATGATCCCTGAAATTTCCAACCATCTTATTTCATCAGGTGGAAAGCGATTACGCCCAATGATTACGCTCGCTTCTGCTCATATGTTCGGTTATCAAAGTGACGGGCATATAAAACTCGCAACAGCTGTTGAATTTATGCATACAGCAACATTACTACACGATGATGTGATTGATGAAAGTAATTTGCGACGTGGAAAATCCACGGCACGGATGATTTGGGGGAATCAAGCAAGCGTACTTGTTGGTGATTTCCTGTTGGGTCAGGCTTTTAAAATGATGGTCGATGTCGGTTCCATAGAAGCGCTCTCTGTCCTAGCGAACGCTGCTGCAATTATTGCTGAAGGAGAAGTTATGCAACTTTCTGCTGCAAAAAATATCAAAACCAGCCCTTCAGACTATCTCAAAATCATCAATGCCAAAACAGCCGCACTTTTTTCAGCAGCCGCTGAAGTAGGACCGATTGTTGCTGGCTATGGACATAAAGAGCGTTCTTCATTACGTGAATATGGAACATCTTTAGGTTTAGCTTTCCAATTGATTGATGATGCACTTGACTATAGCGGTAGTGCTCAAAGCTTAGGAAAAAATATAGGGGATGATTTTAGAGAAGGAAAAATAACAATGCCTGTTATTATCGCATATGAACGTGGAAATATAGTAGAAAAAAATTTCTGGAAACAAGCACTTGAAGATGGCAATAACAATAATGAAGCCTTCGCATACGCGCAACACTTAATAGAAAAGTATGATAGTATCACAGATACAATAGAACAAGCACGCATCTACGGAAAACATGCAATTGATGCTCTTATTCCCATGAACGAAAATCTTGCTTACAATGCTCTCGTTGAGACTGTTGAATTTTGTATTGCGCGCGTAAACTGAATTCTTTGCAAGAATCGCAGTATTTCTCAATAAAGTAATGAGATATGATCTATAAACAACACCATCGATTGATTATCTTGAAAAGGATTAGCTCCATGTGCTCTGCAACGGTATCCCGAATTTTTACCCTCTTTATCGTGGGTATCATGCTGATGCCATTCCCCACCTACAGTAAAATAAGCACCGCAATTCATACAAGCTCATTTACAGGTGCTTATTTAGCTGGAAGGGTTGCAAATCATGAAAATAAAACAGAACTTGCTATCAATTACTTTAAACAAGCACTCGTTTATCAACCTGATAACATTGAAACACAAAAAGAGCTCCTTGAAGCTATGCTCTCGGTCGGAAACTTTAAAGAAGCTGTCCAACAAGCCCAAAAACTCAAAGAGCAAGATGTTATAACTCCCTTTGTTTCCTTAACTTTGTCAGTAGAAAGTCTCATCAAAAAAGACTATAAGAATGCCAATTTTCTTCTACAATCAAAAGAACCTCCGAAATCCAATAATCCAATACCTGAACTCATCGGTGCTTGGATTAAATTTGGATCTGGACAAAAATCTCAAGCAATCGCTGATCTTAAGAAACTCAAAGGTCCTGTCTGGTATGACCTTTTTATATCTTATCATCTAGCACTTATGAGCGACCTTGCAGAACAGCCAAAGGATGCAAAAAAATATTTCATTAAAGCACTTAGTAACAAACAGGGGACTCTTATCGCTCCTAATACCTATGAACGTATTATCATAGCCTATGCCTCATTCCAATTGCGCCATAATATGCGTAACCAAGCTCTTCAAACAATCCAACATGGCGAACAAATGTTGTCAGGTCGAGAAGTCCTTAAAAACTTTCGAGAAAAAATTGAAAAAAACTCTTTCTTAGAGAGAGTTATTAAAACACCTCAACAAGGAGCAGCCGAGGTACTATATAATTTTGGAACAGCCCTCAACCACAAAAACTCAGGGCGAATTGCACGTATTTTTAAGCAATTATCTTTCGCCTTATACCCTCAAAATGACGCAACACTGTTTCAGCTCGCACACATTTCTGCTAAATTGAGTGATCCTCATAAAGCAATTAAACTTTATCGCGCTTTATCCCCTAAATCTCCTTATTATAAAGATGGACAACTTCATCTTGCATTCCTTCTTGCCAATAACAATAATTACAAAGAAGCAATAAAATTACTCACATTGTTAAATGAAAAATTTCCCAATGATCGTAATATTTTGATAACGCTCGTTGCTTTTTATATGCAGGACAATAAATTTCTTGAGGCCATTAAAACTCTAGACACCGCTATTGCCCAGATAAAAAACTTTCAGCAGGACGATTGGAAACTCTTTTATCAGCGTGGTATTGCTTTTGAACGTTTAAAGCAATGGCCAAAAGCAGAAATTGATTTGAGAAAATCGCTTGAATTTTTTCCAAACCAGCCGCAGGTTCTTAATTATTTAGCCTATTCCCTTGTAGAACGTGGTGAGAAGCTTGAAGAATCGCTCCGTATGCTGCAAAAAGCTTCCGCTTTGCAAACTCACAACAGTCATATTCTCGATTCTTTAGGGTGGGCTTATTATAAACTAAAAGAATATAATAAAGCAGTGCAAATATTAGAAAATGCTGTCAGATTACAACCTGAGGACCCAACACTGAATGATCATTTAGGTGATGCCTATTGGAAAGTTGGACGTAAACGTGAAGCAATCTTTCAATGGAACCACGCAATTGACGGAAAACCAGAAAATTCTGAACAAATTCAAGAAAAGTTGAAATTTGGTTTGCAATAAACGATGCTTAACCATAAACCACATGAAATAATAAACAGAGAAACTAAAATTACTTTGGTTTTTTGTTTAGTCCAATATAAAGAGTATAAAGCGTGAAACTGCCTGAACATCTTAACCCTAAACGTTCTTTTCAGGGACTAATCTTAACTTTGCAAAATTATTGGGCACACTATGGATGTGCAATTTTGCAACCTTACGATATGGAAGTCGGAGCTGGGACTTTTCATCCAGCAACAACATTACGCTCCCTAGGTCCACGCCCTTGGAAAGTTGCTTATGTCCAACCCTCCAGACGTCCAACAGATGGCCGATATGGTAAGAATCCAAATCGTTTACAACACTATTATCAATTCCAAGTGCTTCTCAAACCCTCTCCGCTCAATCTACAAGAACTTTATATAAAGTCGCTACAAGCTATCGGGCTTGATACAAAAATGCATGATATTCGCTTTGTTGAAGATGATTGGGAAAGTCCCACCCTTGGTGCTTGGGGGCTTGGATGGGAATGCTGGTGCGATGGGATGGAAGTCTCTCAATTTACTTATTTTCAACAAGTTTGCGGCATTGAATGTGCTCCAGTTTCAGGGGAGCTTACATACGGTCTTGAGCGTCTAGCGATGTATATCCAAGGGGTTGATAACGTCTATGACCTTAATTTTAATGGTTTGGAGGGAGAAAACAAAATAAGTTATAGAGATATTTTTTTACAGGCAGAACAGGAATACTCATATTACAACTTCGAATTTGCTGATA
This sequence comes from Bartonella sp. MR63HLJHH, assembly GCF_042194155.1. NCBI lineage: Bacteria > Pseudomonadati > Pseudomonadota > Alphaproteobacteria > Hyphomicrobiales > Bartonellaceae > Bartonella > Bartonella sp. MR63HLJHH. The sequence goes on along the minus strand of NZ_JBHIMN010000004.1, from coordinate 77,173 downwards.
CAAAATTGCTACATCAGCACTTTATCGATGCAGAACGCGAATGTAGCGCACTTCTTGATGCTGGAAAACCAAATAAAGAAAATATATTACATCGCTGTGTTTTTCCTGCCTATGATCAATGTATTAAAGCGAGCCATATCTTTAATCTTTTGCAAGCACGTGGCGTTATTTCTGTAACCGAACGACAAAATTACATTCTTCGCGTTCGTGATCTCGCGCGCCGTTGTGGGGAAGCCTTCTTACTCACAGAAGCTGGACAAATATATACTGGAGAAGCCTAATGTCTGATCTTCTTCTTGAACTTTTCAGTGAAGAAATCCCCGCACGTATGCAACGAAAAGCTGCTGCTGATCTCAAAAAATCTGTTACAGATCAACTTGTGAATGCTGGATTGATCTATGAAGCTGCTCGTGAATATTGGACACCTCGTCGGCTAACATTGGACATACGCGGACTTTCTATACGCTCAAAAGATATCCATGAAGAACGAAGAGGTCCTAGTATAAAATCACCACAGCATGTAATTGATGGTTTTCTACGTGCAACAGGATTAAACGATATTTCTGAAGCACATATTGGACATGATGATAAAAAAGGTCATTTTTATATTGCTAAAATTGTTAAAAAAGGTCGAGCTGCAGAAGAAATTATTGCCGATATTTTACCGAATATTATCCGCAACTTTCCGTGGCCGAAATCTATGCGTTGGGGAAAAGATTCAGCACAAAATGGTGCTCTGAAGTGGATTCGACCTTTACAAAACATTCTTTGCGTCTTCGGACCAGAAATTGGTGAAACACATGTTGTTCCGTTTACAATTGGTTCTCTTAAAAGCAATAATTTAACTTATGGTCATCGTTTCTTAAGTGATGGAAAGCCATTTCAAGTGCGCCGCTTTGATGATTATGTTACTCAACTTGAAACCCATAAAGTCATTCTGGATGCCGAGAGACGAAAGAATATTATTTTAGCTGATGCCCAAAATCTCTGCTTTGCCAACGGTTTAGAACTGGTTCAAGACAATCCCCTCCTAGAAGAAGTTGCTGGTCTTGTTGAATGGCCTGTTATCCTGATAGGTGATTTTGACCAATCATTCCTTGATATTCCTCCAGAAATTATTCGCTTGACCATTCGAGCCAATCAAAAATGTTTTGTTACCCGTAAACAAGGAGAAAAAGTAAAACTTTCTCATCATTTTATTCTCGTTTCTAATATTCTTTCAAATGATGAAGGCAAAGAAATTTCAAAAGGAAATAGTAAGGTTGTCCGTGCCCGTCTTTCTGATGCACTTTATTTTTGGCAAACCGATCAGCGTGATTTGCCTGATATTCAACAATTAGAATCTTCTATAAAAAAATTTGATCTTGATATAAAAAAACCTCTCGATCAAAGAATGGCGCGACTTGATCATTTGAATGTAACTTTTCATGCTAAATTAGGTACGCAAGGTGCAAGAATAGAACGCATTGCTACACTCGCACAAGAAATTGCACCTTTGATACAGACAGATCCTCTTTTAGCAAAACGTGCAGCAATCCTTGCAAAAGCTGATTTGCAAACAGAAATTGTCGGAGAGTTTCCTGAACTACAAGGGGTTATGGGGCAAAAATATGCCCTTCTTCAAGAGGAAGATCCTCGCGTAGCTGTAGCAATTGAGGACCATTATAAACCTCAAGGACCAACAGATCGTCTTCCACAAGAACCGCTTGCTATAACCGTTATGCTCGCCGACAAAATTGACATGCTCGTTGGCTTTTGGCTCATTAATGAAAAACCAACGGGCTCAAAAGATCCCTATGCGTTAAGACGAGCAGCACTGGGAGTTATTAGGCTTGTACTTTCGCGAGATTGGAAAATCAATCTTATGCCACTGTTTCAGTTAGCAATGAATCTTTTCTTACAACAAAAAAATAAATATGAAATCTCTCAAAGAGAAAATTCACAATTGCTGAATCTGCTTCCAGAAAAAACAGAATATATTTTATCAGACCTGTTATTCTTTTTTCATGACCGTTTGAAAATCTATCTAAAAGAGGAAGGTGCTCGTTACGATGCCCTTGAAGCCGTTTTAAATAAAGATTCTGATGATTTTTTATTGGTTGCACGTCGTGTCGAATCGCTTATCGCTTTTATCAATACCCATGATGGAATGAACTTTGTAGCCTCTGTAAAACGTACTGCCAATATTCTTGAAAATGAATTTCAAAAAAGCACAACAATAGCGAATGAAATTAATCCTGAGCTCTTTGTCGAGAAAGAAGAAAAGCAGCTCTATCGTGCAATCTGTGAAGTAGAAAAACAGGTTCTAGCTCCCATCAATGCGACAAATTTATCATTTGCACTCAGTGTGCTAGCGCCACTTGGAAAATTGATTGATATATTTTTCGAAAAGGTATTGGTGAATGATAAAAAACCCGATGTTCGTGCTAACCGTCTTGCTCTTCTCAAACGTATTCACATTATTACACAATCGATTGCGGACTTTTCAAAACTTGTCATTTAGAATCAAAATGTCCTATTAATTGATAAAAATAATGAAGATAAATTTTTCTTTTTTATGACTTTTATTAATTAATATTGAGAAAATTATGCAACCAAAGAGGACATTTTTTATCTCTCAAATATCATTAATTAAGATATGTTTTCATTTTGATAAATGATTCTTTCTCAAGAGACTCTTTAATAAGTTCATCTGCCTTGTTAGAATCTAATTCCTTTGCAATAAGGATACGTGCTGTAGAAATTGCCAAATCAATAGCCGATGAAGAAACCATGCGTATCGCATCCGCTTCTGCTTGAGCAATTTTTTGCTCTGCCAATTTATTGCGGTTTTTTACATATTCTTCTGCTTTTGTACGAGCCTCAGCAATAACAGATTCAACTTCATGTCTTGCTGCTGCAATAATTTCTTGCGCATCTTTTTCTGCTTCTGCATGTTTGCGTTGATATTCAGCCAATATTTCCTGTGCCTCTTCACGAAGACGCAGAGCCTCATCCAGCTCATCTTTGATACGCTTCGCGCGCGCATCAAGATGGTGTATAACCCTCTGTGGAATTCGGAAATAGACTAAAAGAGCTAAAAAAAGAACTAACCCAACAAATGCCCAAAAAGTATCAGTCATTTTTGTCTTCCTCAATAATCCGCAGTTTTAACAACTGAACGAACAGCCTCTTTGCTGATATCAACGTCAATCAATTTTTTCACAATTTCAAGAGCCACTTCTTCAGCGATAGAACCAACATTTTGCATCGCTTTATCCCGAATTTTTGCTATCTGTTTTTCAGCATCTGCGAGTTTTTTTTCTAAACTCTCTTCAATTTCTTTCCGTTCAAGCTCTGCTTTTTCTTTTAATTCTTCACTAGCTACCTGCGCTATAGCATGCGCTTTCAAACGCGCTTCTGCTAATTTCCGCTCATAAGTTTCAACAACAATGTCTGCTTCCTGCTTCATGCGCATTGCCTGATCTAAATCAGATGCGATTCGATCTCGCCGCGTTTCAATAACACCACCAATACGTGATACAATTACACGAGAGATAAAAAGATAAAAAAGTCCGAAAGAAATCGCCAACCAGAAAAAATGCGAACCAAAATGTACAAAATCAAAAGGCGGAAACACGCGATTTGCATGTTCTGCCACCTTTTTAATATGTTCTATCGACGTTTCAGTGTTCTGTGCATAAGCGCTTGAAACAAACATCTTCTTTCATCCTTTAAATAGCTTATTAAAGCCCTCTATAACCGATGATAACTGACTGACATCTTTCTGGTTAAGAGCTAAAAGGGTAAATCTTTCCTCATGCAAGAACAGATATACCCTTTTGATGATGATTAAACCCCAAAAAGAAGTAGTAAAGCAATGAGCAGTGAAAAAATTCCCAAAGCTTCTGTTACAGCAAAACCAAAGACAAGACGTCCAAACTGACTATCCGCTGCTGATGGATTTCGTAATGCACCAGAAAGATAGCTACCAAAAATATTACCAAGTCCTAAAGCTGTTCCAGCCATACCAAAGCAAGCAAGACCAGCGCCAATATATTTTGCTGCAAGCACCATTTCCATGTTATTCTCCTTTAAAGCGAAATTGCATTATTCGACGGAAAACCGCCAGTTCTATTAATGTCCTGGATGAATTGCATCATTAAGATACATACAAGTTAAAACCGTAAAGACGTAAGCCTGAAGAAATGCGACCAAAAACTCAAGAGCAGTAATCGCTACAGTCATAATAAGCGGTAAAACCGAACCACCCACACCTACGAGTCCTACCCCAATCATTGAAACAACAAACCCAGAAAACACTTTGAGCGTAATATGACCAGCAAGCATATTCGCAAAAAGACGAAGAGAAAGACTAATTGGACGGGAGAGAAAAGAAATAACCTCAATCATTGTCACCAGAGGCAAAACCACAACAGGAACTCCACTGGGAACGAACAGTTTCAAAAAACTGACCCCATGCTTATAAAAGCCATAACCAATCACCGTCAAAATTACCACCATTGCTAACGAAAACGTGATCATGATCTGTGATGTAACCGTATAAAAATAAGGGAAAAGACCAATAAAGTTAGCAACCAAAATAAAAGTAAACAGAGAAAAAACTAAAGGAAAAAACTGCATTCCCTGTACACCAGATGATTCCCGCAGAGTCGATGCTACAAACTCATATGCCATTTCCGAAAGAGACTGCATCCGCGTTGGAACCAATCCACGACTTGATGATGAAATGAAGAGAAAAATAGAAGTTATAACAACCGTGAGAACTGTAAACAATGATACATTTGTAAACGATAAATCCATATTTCCTATGGAAATCTTAATCAGCCTTGAAACCTCAAACTGATGAATAGGATCTGGAGCGTGCGCTGTCACTTCAACCTCATTTATCGGACCTCTCATTGGCCCCTTTATCTTGTTTATCTTGGCGCAATACGCCTTTTTTTCCTAATTGACTGGAGGAAACATACCCCACAGACCGAAGAATACTCACTACACCAGCAGCAAATCCAAAGAAGAGAAAAAATACCAATCCCCAAGGATACGAACCTGCTAACTTATCAAACCCTAACCCTAAAATAACACCAACTATAACACTCGCCAGAAACTCACTGGAAAGCTTAATTGCATTTGCCATCCCTCCTTGTGATTTTTCTCGCTTATTCTTATGCTCCCGCTTCTTTAATGCCCGCTTGCGCACTAAAGCTACGCTTAAGTTCCTACTACGACATTCCAAATCCTCTGAATGAAGACACTCTCCTTGCTTTTCCTCTTCAGCCTCCTTACGGCTTATAACGGGTTTCTCGCCCATCGCCATCATTGGCTCCTTAATTAAAAAGCAAAGTAAGAATGCATTTCATAAAACCGTGTGCATCATATTGTTCCCGAATTTATTCGTCAAGATACTAAAAGAAATCTATCACAAATTATCGTATAAATTTTATTGTATAAATAACGTATTTTTTAATTTACATCTTTCTTAAAAAGATATTCTGAGCACCTAAACCGATTTCACGACAGCACCCGTGAATGTATAACGAAAAGTTCCCGTGAATGATATAAAACTCATAGAACAGCCACTTTTACGCTTAACAAAAGGTGTAAACTGATACCATCTTATTTTCCAGCTCCCAATGTTATATCAATTCTAGTTTTGAAAGAGAACATAGAAAGCTAAAAACAGTATGAGAGCGTTGTTTTGTTCCTTTTATTCAAATAAACTTGCACTTTTTATTTTATGAAAATGATTAATGGTTTTTATATGATCCTATTCGCAAAGTATTTTACATATGCCATCACAGAACCCATCACTCAATGAGCTTGAGGGTATTAAGAGAGGTTCCTTTAAATACGATAAATCTAAAATTTCAAATAGGTCAAGCCAATAGAACACAATAAAATTTAAATAAAATCACCATACTACTTTATACAATTTTAATCCACTTTTTTGAATTTCGCCCTTTACAATTGAATATCGGTAGATTCAGCAAATATTTTTGCTTTTTATTTAGACAAACTATCGTAAGCAAAAGCGCTTATTCATAATCTTTATTTTTATAAAACGATAATTTAATGCTTCTTTTCAAACGAGCATCATAATTGTATTTCCCTACCCTCATATTTGCATCTATTCTTGCATTTAAATAACCCATTAAGAGGATGATGTACTCTTTCTTAAATACTCCCTATTAAACTCTTCTCATAACATGCAAATAAATGATCTTTATCAAGATGAGAGAACTCTATTCAATAGCGCTCATGGTAAATGATTATCAATAAAATTAAAACTTTAGCAAATAAAAATTTTTTCTTTTATGAAAAGAACGATCATTGAAAAAACTTATTTTTAAGATTCTCAAGTATAGATTTCATCACTTAAAAAAATTAAAGAGTTATCATTTCTTTTTGGAACGTGTCGCAAAAGGATTATCAGAGGCTCGTAATGATATGCGAACGGGTATACCAGACATATCAAATGTTTCACGTAACCCATTGACAAGATAGCGCAAATACGACTGTGGCATACTTTTGGGGCGCGAGCAAGAAATCATAAATCCAGGAGGACGTGTCTTAACCTGTGTGATGTATTTAACCTTAAGTCGACGTCCAGAAACCGCAGGAGGTGGATGATGTGCAACAACAGTTCCAAGCCATTGGTTCAATTTAGCCGTCGAAATGCGACGATTCCATACACGGTGCATCATCATGACATTTTCCATCAGTTTATCAATCCCTTGACCATATTGTCCTGATAAAGGAACAGCTCTCAAACCACGAACTTGAGGAAGAAATCGCGCACATTTTTCATGCAAATCAATCAATGTGGTCTGACTATTTTCAATAAGGTCCCACTTATTGAAAGCAATAACTGGAACACGCCCTTCACGAATCACAAGATCAGCAATTTGTAAATCTTGCTTTTCAAAAGGTATCGTTGCATCAAAAACAATGACCACCACTTCTGCAAAACGAATAGCACGTAAAGTATCTGCAACAGATAGTTTTTCTAATTTTTCTTGAATTTTCGATTTTCGACGTAAACCTGCAGTATCAAAAAGTTTAATATGACGACCACGCCATTCCCAATCTACAGAAATAGAATCACGCGTAAGTCCTGCTTCTGGTCCTGTTAACAAGCGCTCTTGTTTCAACATACTATTGATAAGAGTGGATTTTCCTGTATTGGGACGCCCTGCAATTGCAATCCTAATGGGCTTACTTTCATCGTAAATAAGCTCTTCTTCTTCCAAATCGTTTACATCATCACCAACAGATGCAAGCTGTATCGTAATATCTTCTTCTTTGTTGTTGCCAAAAGCATGCTCTGACCCCACAGCATCTATAATTGCATCACGCAGATCACTAAGTCCCAAACCATGTTCAGCCGATATTAGGCACGGCTCCCCCAAACCTAATGACCACGCCTCATACTCTCCTCCTGTTGCCGCTCTTGACTCAGACTTATTAGCAACAAGCACAATTGGCTTTCCTGATTTGCGAACCAATGAAGCAAAATTTAAATCACTTGGTGTTATCCCGCTCTTTGCATCAAATACAAATAAAATAAGATCCGCTTCATCAATCGCAGCTTTTGTATGAGAACGCATACGCCCCTCAAGTGTATGATCACCTGCTTCTTCCAGCCCAGCCGTATCAATCACATCAAAACGTAGATCTTGAAGTTTTGCCGCATGAATGCGTCGATCACGTGTTACACCAGGCTTATCATCAACCAAAGCCAATTTTTTCCCAACCAAACGATTAAATAGTGTTGACTTCCCAACATTGGGACGACCAACGATAGCAATGGTAAGGCTCATCGATTTATTCCTTATTTGCCTTGCCCTCAGCTTGTATCAGCTCAAGCATTATTCGAGCCCGATCTGTTATTTTTGAACCCAAAGCACCTTTTTCAGAAATTTTCTTAAAATAATAAACCGCCTCATCCATTTTATCCGCCTTATAAGCAGCTAAACCTAAAGCCTCTCTTGCAGACATATGCATAGGATCGGTATCACTTGTCATATCTTTGATACGCTTTTCAACATCAGCTAATGTCCCTGTATCAACTAGGATATAAGCCGCCCGAATTTTTGCAACTTTCTGCAAAATCTCTGGTGCTTTCTCATCCGCTGCAACAGAATCAAAAATCTCCACTGACTTAATAATGTCACCCTTCTCCATGAGTAAAGAAGCCTCACGTAAACGAGCAAGAAAAGGATACCCCCCAAAATGAGAGGTTTTAACAGTTTCTAATTGCTTTATCGCTTTATCAAAATGACGTGTATCCGCAAAATCAAGACTTTTTACAAATGCATCACCAATATAACCGGCTTTCTTTATTTGCTGATGATGGTAAATTTGATAAGCAACTATCATGAGTATAAAAAGAATAGCTGCTCCAATAATTGAAAAACCATACCGCCTCCAAAAAGCAAGCGCCTTTTCCTGACGAAATTCTGCATTCACTTCAGCAATAAAACTATCATACGACATATATCATACCTTGAAAAAAGTTACTTTCCCTGTGCTTTTACGCATAAATGGACAAAGATGGTAGTCCTAATTAACTAAAAATCTTTAAATTGCTCGTTTATTTATTTTAAATCAACAGTAGCCAAATCAATCGGATTTTTGCAACAGTCTTAATCGAAAATGATGTAACCGCCCTGTTTGTTCACATTACAGCTTTTATATATTGTTTTGAGTCTTATAAAAAATTCACTGTTTTAATATTTATCATGATTGCCTATCATCTCAAGCGGACTTTCTCCCCATTATATAGAGAGATAATCTTTTAAAGTCTTCAACGCAATCGTTGATAATATTGGATTATAGAATTATAATAGAAAAGACAATTCTTTTAAAAACTTGAACAAAAAATAAATTTCCACGAACACCTACTAAAACCAAATAGATGAATCTTATCTGTATCAAAAATACCGAAGTACCATAATAAAAGTGTGGTATAATTTCAAATCTTCAGTTAAAGCTCTTTATACAAAATGTATCCCTTCAACTTATCTTTATACGATTAACAACCTTTTGTAATTGATCCTTAAAGTTTCTAAAAATATCCTATTGTAGGGGCCAAACCCACATAAGCATTGGAACAGCAATAATAATGATCAACACCGCCAATGGAGCACCCAAACGTGGATAATCACTAAAACGATATCCTCCTGGTGCCATCACGAGCATATTACTTTGATGTCCAATAGGTGTAAGAAACTCACAGCCCGCACCAATTGCAACAGCCATCAAAAAAGCTTCAGGCTTATAATGTAGGGAATGAGCAAAACTTGACGCAATTGGTGCTACCATCATCACTGTTGCTGCATTATTCAAAAATGGCGTGACCAACATAGCTGTCACCAACATAAGTGCTAAGGCACCAGATGGCGGGAAAAATATTGCCAATTGGCTCAGCCATTGACCAATGAGATCCGTACATCCTGTTTTCTCTAACGCTTCACTTACTGGAATAAGAGCCGCTAATAGTACTAATATTTGGCCATCTAATGCCTGATACAGATCACGCGCGGGCAAAACGCGAAAGATAACCATTGCAGCAGCAGCAGAAAAAAAAGAAAACGCAACGGGAACAATATGAAAAGCTGTAAAAATAATTGCTATAAATAAAACAGCTAAAGAGATGAAACCATGTCGTAAATTTCCAAACACAATATTTCGTTTTGCTAGGGGCAGGCATTTCAATTCTCTTAATAAATTTGGAATAACTGCATCCTGTCCTTGCAAAACAATCACATCGCCAAGATGGAAAATAATATCATCAAGTCTTCCCCGCACCCTTTCATGTTGACGACTTAATGCAAGCAAATTTACATTATAGTGATCAAATAGGGAAAACTCTTTCGCACTAATACCAATAAGAGGTGAATTATGGGTGATGACTGCTTCAATAATATCGATGTCACTGTCCTTATCACCTGCAGCAATAGTTCGCCCCTTAGAAAACTCTAAACGAGCAGAGTTCATCACGCTATCTAACCCTGTATGCGACCCTTCCAGCAAAATAATATCATTTTCAGACAAAACAAAATCTGGTAACGGTGAAATAGATACTTTGTTTCTGATGATTTGAATCACCATAACGTCACCACTTGATGGCTTAACCAAATCAACAATATTTTTCCCTATAATCGGTGAATTTATTGGAATACGCACTTCTGCAACATAATTACGAATATCAATGGCATCATCAAATGATACACCTGAACGCACACGTACAGGCAAAAGCCAATAAAAAAAGACTAAATATACAACACCAGCCGCCGCAATAACCGCACCAACTGGTGTAAAATCAAACATAGTAAAAGGTGTTCCTGCTAAACGTTCTTGCATCGCTGAAATAACAACATTGGGAGATGTTCCTATCTGTGTCATAAGCCCCCCCAACAAAGAACCAAAGGCCATGGGCATCAAAAAGACAGAAGGAGAAACCTGAGACCGACGTGCAAACTGAAAAGCTATCGGAAGCATAATAGCCAAAGCACCAATATTTTTAACAAACATTGATAATACGACAACAGAAAGAACTAAAAAGGCTAATTGAAGACGCACAGATTTCACATCTGGCCATATCCGTTGAATAATAAATTCCATTATACCAGAGCGCGATACGGCCGTACTGACAACAAACACACTCCCCACGATAATAACAATATCATTACTAAAACCGCTAAAAGCTTCCTTCGGACTGACAAGACCAAGAGCACAAGCTATTAATAACGTACAAATAGCAACAAGATCATAACGAAATCGATCCCAAATAAAAACAACCATCATGAGACCAATGATCGAAAAAGCCATTATTTGATTTTCTGTCATAACACTCACCTCTCCCCATTAAATTATAATGCACAAAAACATATTTTTTATGTTTTAAATATTCCTATAAACAGCAGCAAGATAAAAACAGACATCGGAATATTTTAGGATAATTTTAAAATGATAAAAAATTATGATGCGCATAAACTTACCTCTCCTTATTATGCGTTATTATGCGTTATTATGCGTTCTTTTCTATAAAGAGCTAAACTCAAAGAAAATTGATAAAAGTTGATAAAGCTCTATTGCAAAAAAGATGAGAATAACTCTAATATAGAGAGTAGATAATTGTTGAAACTGGTACACGCTATATTTAAACCTTTGTCGTTGCTTAAAAGAATTTATCTTCACTCTCAATTCAAAGAGTGATAAAAATGAAAGAAGAAAGAATGCTCAATCTTAATAGTGGGTATCAAAGTAACCTCAGATATTGGCTCACTTGCATTATTGGATTTGTTGCTATTTTGGCAATTATAATTGTTGGTGGATTTTATATCGCAAAACCCTATCTTGACAGTTTTGTAAAACAAGAAATAGCCCGTCGTGGCATAAAAGCCCGAACATCTGAAGTAAGCATTCTAGGTAGAGTCAATTTGAAGAATGTGACATTACCTGTTCCAGCTGGTACATCACTTAGAATTGGTGCCATTTCTGCCCGTCCTCCCCTTTCCTTTATTCCCGGAACTTTTACATTTTATAATGTTGATTTAAAGCATAATAATATTCATGTGCAAATTCCCCAAATTTCTCTTCGGAGTGTATCCTTAAAAGAAAAAGATAGAACGATAACATCACGGCTTTTACAATCAATGATGCGTATTGAGCTTTCCTCAATTATTGCTCCCAATATACAACTTTCTATAGAAAATAAAAACAACCGAATAGAAACGGTTGAAGTCAAGAATTTCCAGCTTTCTGATTTTAAAAATGGCCATATCCATTCAGTTAGTATTAAAAATATGGATCTTAAAACAGTTGCAGTAAATGGTGCCAAACAGATGCAGCTTATGGCTAAAAGTGATACAATAAAAGCCCATGATATCGACATCAACTATGCCTATTCTATCATTTTTGGAAAAAACAATGCTCTCAACCAAGGTAAAACCGTCACTGGCCCCATTTCTCTGAATAATGTAAGTGTCGATGTTTTAGAAGAAGCGGAAAAAAGCAGTTCTTTCTTCCTCGGACAGTTTAAAACATCTGGTTTAAAAATGAAGCCGCTTGAACAAACTCCTGAAAAATTGATCAAAGCTTATCTTAATGCAAGAAAAGAGAATAATAAAATCGCTGAAAAAATAGCACAAAATGGTCTTCTTCTAAACATACTGCTCGCCATTACCTCAGCGGATGCCAAAATTGATAATATCACCGTTGATATACCGCAGTTGAAAGCAACACTCGAATCACTCCAATTTAAACCAACCTTGTGGAAACAACCTATCCCCAAAAAGCTTTTTCTTTCTCTCAATAACCTTTCTGTTTTACCTAAAAAAATGAATGAAAAAGACTTAGAGTTCTTCAAAAATCTGAACTTTGAGCGCTTTGACATTTCAGGAAAAATTGATATTTCTTACGATGAAAAAAAACGTATGCTCCTTCTTGATGCAATGTCTTTCAATATGAGAGACGTTGGATCTGGGAACATATCAGCTAAGGTTATTGATGTTGATGAAAAGCTTTTTTCTGGTCAGCAAAATGTAATGATTGCTGCTTCTCAAGACTTTGGCATCAATGAAATTGATGTGCAATATAGGGATGCAGGTTTCATTGAGAAGCTTTTTTCTTATCTTGCGCAAAATCTTAATGACAACCAACATGATCTTAAAAAGGAGCTCTATGACGATTTCTATCTAATGATGACGCAGACCCCAAAAATGCTTCTAAAAAATCATGACGAAGCAGAAAAAATTTCAAAATCCTTAGGGGAATTTGCTAAAAATCCACAAACATTGATTGTTAAAATTAAAGCAAAAGATAATAAAGCGCTCACGATGGTTGATCTCGAATCTGCTCTACAAAATGATCTATCCAAGGCTTTAAACAAAGTACATCTCACTATTAAAAATGAAGCATCACCTTAAACATTTTGTGCTTTAAATATGATGATTTTGTCTATAAATTAAGAACTTTATTCCTCTTTTTGCTTTTATATGATACAGAAGGTATCATACAAAGTCATTTACACAGAGAATATAGAATCTAAAATTGTCGATGCTTGGAGTTGTTCATGTCTGATTTATCTTCAAATCGCCTACCTAATCGCGCTTCTCGTGTCACCAATCAAGCGCTTTCTGCGATCGAGCGTTTTCTCCATATTGAAGCTCTTAGTGGTATTGTTCTTTTATTAGCTGCTGCTGCTGCACTTATTTTTGCCAATTCTAAATATGCTGCTTTCTATGAATCTTTTTGGCATACACCTCTTGGCTTTAATTTGGGTCATTTCACTCTTTCATGGGATTTACATTTCTGGGTTAATGATGCTCTTATGACTATTTTCTTTCTCGTCGCAGGAATGGAAATTCGACGCGAAATTCATGAAGGTGCTCTTGCCGATTTTAGACAAGCAATCTTACCAATTGTTGCCGCAATAGGAGGCGTTTGTGTTCCCGCAATTATTTACTTTATCTTCAACTTTAACGAGGGACATATACGCGGTTGGGCTGTGCCAACAGCAACAGATATTGCCTTTGCTCTAGGTATTCTTGCTCTTCTTGGAAAAAAAATTCCTTCTAATCTTCATATTATTCTTCTATCATTAGCGATTATTGATGATATTATCGCTGTTCTTATTATTGCTTTTTTCTACTCAACAAACATTGATCCTAGCGGTTTAATGATTGCAGGAGCAGGTATTGCTTTGGTGCTATTTTTTCAGTGGATCGGACTTGCATCAGCATGGCTTTACATTTTACCTGGTGCAATCATCTGGTGGGGTTTAATGGTAACAGGTGTTCACCCATCACTTGCTGGTGTAATCTTAGGAATGATGACTCCCGTTCTTCCTACCCGTACTCTTGTGGCGCCACTCACCATGCTCAGTAACGCTATGCAAATTCTTCAAGAAAAAAATACAAAAACAGATCTGCATCATATTTCAACCGCATTGAAAAAAATGCGCAAAGGACAACGGGCCATGATTGCTCCAGTAACACGCGTTCAAAAAGCGTTGCATCCATGGGTTGCATACGGTATCATGCCGGTCTTTGCCTTCGCAAATGCAGGAGTAAGTTTTGCAAACTTTGATCTTTCTTCTGACAAATCATTCTTGATTGTTTTGGGTGTTGTCATTGGTCTTTTCGTTGGTAAGCCTCTTGGTATTATCACAGCCAGTTATATAGCCGTAAAATCAGGGCTATGCCGCCTACCCCCTCATATGACATGGACAGGTGTTTTACTCATTGGTTTTTTAGCAGGAATTGGCTTTACAATGTCTATCTTTGTTTCAATGCTCGCTTTTAAAGATATTATTCTGCTTGATGCTGCAAAAATTGGGGTCCTTTGTGGCTCTGGTTTATCTGCTCTTATCGGTCTGGGATATGGATTTATTTATATTAAGCGCAATAAAGGAATTTCTCATAGTTCCTAACAAACTAACTGAAAATACATTTTTATGCAAAACTCTTAAAAAGTGATTTTGCTCATTTGTTGGATTCGGACAATATTTAATGTGAAATCCGTTGTCTCACCTCATCTTTACACTTATGAAGGAGAAAACTAATATCATCATACTATTTACTAGTCTCTAATGTCGCAACACCTTTGACACTTAAGAAGATTCATAAGAAATATTTTTATTCCTTTCTTCAATAATCTTTTATTCATACACTAACTCCAATCGTGATATACACAAGAATGATTTTAATTGTTTCAATATAAAAGGCTTCGTGGTTTCAGAGAAGCGGCCTTTCGTCGGGAAGTTATTCACTATAAAGAAAAATTTAATTATTATAAATCAATATCTTATCTTTAATTATACGAAACAGATAAGAATAAGCAAAATTCCGTAATCAGTTAAGTAATTCCATGGCTTATTTTTTCCCAATAAACCACCCTCCTCGTTACTGATTATTGCCGGTATTCTAAAAACTTTAATTTTTATCTTCTTAAAAGGCACATTATTTTTTGGTAAAAATATTCGATTTATAATGATACTTTATCATTATAAATCTTGAATGGACTCCAAATATCGTAAGATTTGCTCATTTCAAATCTGTACATGATCAATCAATCAAGACTATTCCCTTACACGTCACCAGCCAAGGAGGAATATGGAGTCACATTATTTGAAGAAAGAAATAAGAATGCTTCATATCAACACAAGAGCTGTTCAACACGAAAACTAAAAATAAAATGATGACGACCAACTGACACCTTTGATCTAAGTAAAGGAGATGGTCCCCAATAAATTTTACGTTACGCCATCCACAAGCGCCGTAATGGGCTTGGGGAGAAATATTTATTTAAAACAAGCGCGTAAATTGGCAATATAATAGCGTTTTGTTTTACGTGAAAGGCATATACGATTTAAATAACGCAATAAACAAAACGTGAATCAATATATAATATCCATTATTTCAAAGATATTTCTGTCAATATCTTTGAAAGTTGTAAAGCAGAATTAAAAGGAAGTTGTAAAATGGAAACTGGTTTTCACTTTTATGGCTTCATATTCTCCCCCAATTAGGTTTTATCTCCATTTCAGAGGTTCCCCCAACAAGTATACGCAACACCCTTGTTCCTATCTGGCATACAAAAACAGGAGTTGCTCGTAGTCCCCTTATCCGTCTCAATATATATATCATCAAACGTGCATCTGCGCTGACATTAGATATTGATACAGGTAACAAAAAACAAAAGATTTATTGGGAATAAGTGTATTAATTACTGCACTTTGATAACATATCTTATATTCACTTCAAATGGATATCCCCATTCGAATGCATTATGCTATTAAAAAGTAATTACAAAACAAGAGAATACGTTTCACATTCATATACTGAATAAAAACAAATTGTGAGAAAAAATATTTAACAAAATTAGAATAATAAAAATGGCTATATTTCTTACAAGAAGAGTTTTAATTACAAAAACAACCATTTGAAAAATATGTAAACATGATAAGAAACTAGCACGATATACGGCACAAACGAAAGAATGTATTTCATGCGTGAGTGGCAGTATGACAAAG
Organism: Bartonella sp. MR63HLJHH; assembly: GCF_042194155.1. Taxonomy (NCBI): domain Bacteria; kingdom Pseudomonadati; phylum Pseudomonadota; class Alphaproteobacteria; order Hyphomicrobiales; family Bartonellaceae; genus Bartonella; species Bartonella sp. MR63HLJHH. The sequence goes on along the minus strand of NZ_JBHIMN010000004.1, from coordinate 61,134 downwards.
AAAATACTTGTAATAGAGTAGTTAAGGGAAGAAAGTTAACCTAAAGAACATATAGAGGTATCGAAAACTCTGAAAATATTAGTCATAATTCAAAAAAAGATAAATAGACATGAGAAAAAATTTAAGTAATGAAATCATGAAAGCAGCACGCTATAACATTATCATTTAATTTTGATCTATCGTTACATGATTTTATGAAAAGTGCTTCCGAAGAGCTATAAGCCGTAAACGCATAAGATATAGTAATTCTACAACTTATAGCGCAACATAAATATTGTCTATAGAGATATATTTTTATTGCCTCATAATACGGAAAAAAATAAATTTACAAGATACACATAAAGCTATAAACAACCATTTGAGACAAGCTAAATATTTCTAGGAAATACATCTTCGATTCTATTTTTGATAATTCCGTCACTAATCCAATGAGCTCAAATTTCTCTAAGATTTATAATATTAAATCTGTATTCACAAGGCTGTCCCTCATGTCACATGCATCCTTTGAATAAACGCAGTGCCATTGTTCCTTATTCTATTAAAGCTTATTGTGAAGACTTCACTATCCCTCTCTATAGGCTTTAAAACGTTTATAGACGGCATATTTTATATCCCTTCTTAAACATTTTTTACCTAAACATCTTTCTCTTGTCATGTATAAGCAACCATTTTTAAATTCATCATGAACAAGTTTAAAATGAGAGAGTTTTGCTGTATTAAATATTCTATTTAAGTTAAAAATATAAATTGTCCTTAACAAAAATTATTAATATATATTAAAGCTTTATGTTATTGAAACTTTGTTAAAACTAAAAAATGCTCATCCCTTATCAAGTGCATAAACAGCATGTAATGTTCTAACCGCAAGTTCAGTGTAAGCACTATCAATCAAAATAGAAATTTTAATTTCTGAGGTCGTAATTGCTTGAATGTTAATACCCTTTTCAGCCAAAGCCTTAAATGCTGTAGCGGCAACACCTGCATGGCTACGCATTCCAATACCAATCACAGATACCTTGGCAAGATCACTTTCAAATTGGAGAACATCAAATCCAATTTCTTTGCGATTCTTCTCAAGTAGTGCAACGGCTTTTTCTACATCTGATGATGGTACAGTAAAAGTCATATCAGTTTTTGAGCCATCTTCAGAAATATTTTGCACAATCATATCAACATTAATGCGCTCTTCAGCCAAGGGACCAAAAATTGCTGCCGAAATCCCTGGACGATCGGCAAGCCGACGAAGGGAAATTTGCGCTTCATCCTTAGCAAAAGCAATACCAGTAACATTTTGTTGTTCCACGATTTCATCCTCATCGCAAATAAGTGTTCCAGAAGAACTCATTGGATCCTCCATGCCTAACGCATCAGGATCCTCAAAACTTGAACGCACAAAGGTACGAACCTTATGAACCATTGCCAATTCAACAGAACGAACCTGTAAAACCTTTGCACCAAGAGAAGCCATTTCCAGCATTTCTTCAAAAGCTACTTTTGGTAAACGACGCGCTTTCGGTTCTATACGTGGATCCGTTGTATAAACACCATCTACATCCGTATAAATATCACAGCGATCAGCTTGTACAGCCGCGGCTATAGCAACAGCACTTGTATCTGATCCCCCACGCCCTAAGGTAGAAATCCGGTTATCTGGAGCTAACCCTTGAAAACCAGCAATAACGGCAACCTGACCTTCCTGAAAACACTCGATTAAAAAAGATCCATCAATATCAGTAATACGTGCACGTCCATGCGCATTGTCTGTATGAATAGGAATTTGCCAACCAAGCCATGAACGTGCATTCACACCCATTTCTTGAAGTGTCAAAGCCAACAAACCTGAAGTAACCTGTTCACCAGAAGCAACCACAACATCATATTCACGAGCATCTCTATGCTTGGAGGAAGCATCACACGTCCACTGAACAAGCTCATTGGTTTTACCAGCCATCGCAGATACGACAACGGCAACCTCATTGCCTGCATCAATCTCTCTTTTGACATGCCGTGCAACATTATGAATACATTCAATATTTGCTACAGATGTTCCACCGAATTTCATGACAATGCGCGCCATTAATAACACTCTTACCTTTACATCTTTTATCTCAAACGGTAATGAGAATTAGATGCTGTATCAACTAACCATTTTCTCGACATAGCGAATATCTATCATTTGTGCAAGTTTCATTATGATTATATTAATTTCTCTTGACTTTGTATAAAATCTACTGGACTTGATCATTAAAAATAAAAGGCAGGCAACATGATAGATGAAACACAAACAACTATTGATCAAAGTGAAATTGATCATTTTTCACGTATTGCTACAGAATGGTGGAATCCACAAGGAAAATTTCGACCTCTTCACCAATTTAACCCAACACGCCTTGCTTACATCAGAGAAAAAATCTGTTTAGAGTTTAATCGTGACCCTTGTTCATTTACGCCCTTTGATAATTTGAAAATTCTTGATATTGGCTGTGGAGGAGGCTTGTTATGTGAACCAATGGCACGTCTTGGCGCTATGGTCGTAGGCGTTGATGCTGCACAAACAAATATTGAAGTCGCAAAAACCCATGCAGCTCAAAATGATCTTTCCATTGATTACCGCACGATGACAGCAGAAGCTCTTGCCAATGAAGGAGAAAAATTTGATATCATCCTTAATATGGAAGTTGTTGAACATGTCGCTGATGTTAATCTCTTCATAGCAGCTACAGCAAAAATGTTGAAACCACAAGGGTTAATGTTTGTCTCAACACTCAACCGCACGTGGAAATCATGGGGGCTTGCTATTGTAGGCGCTGAATATATTCTACATTGGCTTCCTAAAGGAACACATGATTATAAAAAATTCCTAAAACCTCTAGAACTTAAAAATTTCTTATCAAAAAACGCCCTAACTATCATTGATGAGATAGGGATTACTTATAACCCATTAAACGACAGCTGGAATCGCTCAAAAGACATGAGCGTTAACTATCTCCTTCTCGCAAAACGGTCTTAAGGATATGTAATTTACAAATATTATACGCCTTGTAATAAAGAATTGAGCTTTCCCTCAGCCTCTAAAGCATAAAGATCATCACAACCGCCAACGTGATAATCACCTATAAAAATTTGTGGAAATGTATTACGTCCATTTGCACGCTGTACCATTTCTTGGCGAAGGGATGTGGAAGCATCAATATCTGTATACTTTACGCCTTTTTTATTAAGCAAATCACGTGCTTTTGTGCAATAAGGGCAGTTAGGGCGTGTATAAATTATTATCTCTTTCATAGTATTATCCTCCAATATTTTTTAATAATATTCACTTTAAATTCCTCTTACGAGGAGGGAAAAATAGAATCTTCTTTGAGAACACGCGAAAATGTTAGCACATCAACCTGTCGCGCACCTGCATATTTTAATGCAGCAGCTGCTGCTGTAACTGTTGCACCTGTTGTAAATACATCATCAATCAGCAAAACAGAACATCCTTTGAGATATTTTTTAACCTTATGCGAAACCTTAAAAGCATTTTTTACGTTAAGTTTTCTCTCTCTCGAAGAAAGACTAACCTGCGGACGGGTATGCCGACAACGAACAAGCCAACTCGGTTTTAAAAGCTTTTTTTGTGATGCTGCAATATAACGCGCAAGCTCAGCAGATTGATTATAACGTCTCTCCCAAAAACGACGAAAATGCAATGGAATGGGAATAATAACATCACAATCATCAATAACCTCGCGTCCAGCAAACATCATCCAGTTGGCCATAAATGATGCCAATTCTATATGATCACCATATTTTAAGCGCGTTACTAAAGCTCGTGCAAGCCCTTTATGAACAATAGCAGAACGGACACGTGAAAAAGGATGAGAATTACGAAGCGCTTCACCACTGAGAAAACCATCCCCCATATCACAAACAAAGGGAGTCCCCATAACAGGACAATAAGGTTTAGTGATAAATTGAAGGTCTTTCCAACATTCGGAGCAAATCGTGCCATAAGTAGAAACATTTTGCTTACATCCAGGACAAATTGGTGGATAAAGCACCGTTTTCAAGCGTTCAATGAACTTACTTAGTATATCCCCACTACTTAACGCCGCTTCTCGAAAATACAACATTATAAATTTAGGCTTTTACAAGTTTCCCTCAGAACAAAAGTTCCTTTGTATTTCCTCAATTTATAATTTTAATTCCTTTAAAAATTCTTACCTTCTATAAATTTATTTTTCTTTTATATTATAAACTTGACAGAGCTTGCACAAATAATGAACCTTTTCAAAATATATTCTTTCATAGATCGAAAGTGTTCCACAATATGTCGCATCCTTTAATTTTTGATCATAACCGCATTGAACAATTCCGAAAACGTGCCTTTCAAAAAGCAAAAAAAGGATACGACTTTTTACTCTCTCACATGGCAGAAGATCTCTATAAACGTCTTAGCACTGTTGATCGCCTCTTTACATTAGCTCTCGATTTACACAGCCATACAGACCTTGCTGCGCAAGCTTTAATGAAATCTGGAAAAGTTTGTTCCATAGAACGTATTGAGACCAATACGCTTTATCAAAGCCATGATAAAAAATTTCATTTACGTCATCGGGAATTTCTTGATTTACCTCAAAGTTACTGTGACCTTATTGTTTCACTTCTTTCATTACAATTGACCAATGATACCCCTGGTGTTCTAAGCCAGATAAAAAACACCCTTAAACCAGATGGCTTATTTCTTGCTGTTATGGCAGGAGCTGGTACATTAAGAGAATTGCGCGAAAGCCTTCTGCAAGCTGAAAGTGAAATTTATGGTGGAGCAAGCCCTAGGATCTATCCTTTTGCCGACATTCGTGATGCAGGCGCTCTTTTACAGCGTGTTGGCTTTGCCCTGCCTGTAGCAGACGTTGAAGATATCACAATACGTTATAATACAATGTTTGACCTTATGCACGATCTTAAAGCTATGGGAATGCAAAATGCACTCATCAATCGTTCACGACGCCCTGTATCCAAACGTTTTTTTCTCCGCGCAGCTGAAATCTATGCACAACGATTTAGTGATCCTGATGGACGTATTCGTGCACATTTTTCTTTCATTTGGCTCTCTGGTTGGGCTCCTCATCCCAATCAACAAAAACCCTTACAACCTAGTTCAGCGCAAATATCTCTTACAGATGTTTTACAACCCCAAAAAACATAACCTAAAATCATTTTTTAAAAATACTTTTATCTGTTGTCTGTAACATTTGACTGGTGATCGTTCCAGCTATCATTGAATCGCTCACGTTTAGAGCGGTCCGTCCCATATCAATTAGCGGTTCGATAGAGATAAGTACAGCAACCAAAGTAACAGGAAGCCCCATAATTGGTAACACAATCAATGCAGCGAAAATAGCGCCTCCCCCCACACCAGCAACACCAATAGAACTCAATGTCACAACCCCAATAAGCGTAGCAATCCAAGTAGGATCAAGAGGGTTAATACCCATAGATGGTGCAATCATGGTCGCAAGCATCGCTGGATAAAGACCAGCACAACCATTTTGTCCAATTGTTGCCCCAAAAGAAGCTGCAAAACTCGCAATGGGTTGTGGTACACCTATCCACTGTGTTTGCGCTTCAATATTCAAAGGAATACTTGCAGCACTTGAACGACTGCTAAAAGCAAATGTTAAAACAGGTAAAACCTTTTTGAAAAAACGAAAGGGATTAACCCCAGAAATACCAAGCAATACACCATGAATTCCAAAAATTAAAATAATACCGACATAAGAGGCAATGACAAAAACCAGTAAATTTAAAATATCTGCAATACGCGATATTGCTCCTACTTTCGTCATAAGTGCAAAAATACCATAAGGCGTCAAAGCAATCACAATACGGACTAACCGCATAATCCAAGCTTGTCCCACTTGAATAAATAAAAGCGCTTTTTCTCCTTTTTCTGGCTCATCTTTCTTTAAAAGAAGAACCGCTGCACCTAAAAATGACGCAAAAATAACAACACTGATAATTGACGTACGTTTAGCCCCACTCAACTCAGCAAATGGATTTTTAGGAATCATAGACAAAATCATCTTTGGTATATTCATATTTCCAAGTTTAGAAATATGACCTTCAAGAATAGCAGAAACATTTTGCCCTTCATGCACTAAACCATCGGCTGTTAATCCAAAAAAATTAATCACAAAAACACCAACCAATGCTGAAAGAGCCGTTGTAAAAAGCAATATTGAAATTGTTATTATACTCATCTTTCCAACAGCATAAACAGAATGTAAATGAGCAACTGCTGAAACAATAGAGATAAAAACCAGTGGCATAACAATCATTTGCAACAATAAGATATAGCCCTCACCAACAATGTTAAACCATTCAACGGATTTCAATAAAGTGCTTTCACCCTCTCCATAAATAAACTGCAAAACACTTCCAAAAATCAAGCCAAGGATAAGCCCTAGCATAACACGTAGTGAAAGACTCCATTGCATTCTCTTACTTTGAGAAACAAACAATAAAAAAATAACAAATAGAAATAAATTGACGAAAAAATTAAATGTCATTGTCTATGCTCACTTACTATTGTTATGATTGACGTCAATAATCTGCATAATTCAAAATCAATGCATGATATTTAAAATTAACATAAAGCTTACCAGGCTTTTACAAAATCATTATTTTTTTAATTTATAGATTAAAAGAGAATTTTTTATCTACTAATAACTGTTTAAAGAAAATAAATAAAATTATTTTCCTATTCTTTAAATTTATGCTCTCATAAAATAGTTAAAAAAGAGAAATATAAACAACATTCATTGCATCTTAATACTGAACAATTCCAGCATATCTTATCCTATCAATATCCTTACCTCTCTCTTTTGCTATTTGAACTGAAGCGAGCTTTTCAAGAAAGGATGAATTAACAATCGAACATTCATGATTTTTCTAGAAAATACCTTTCATAGATTCTTTCTTTGCTTTCAATGAACGCTTTTTTATTTTTCGAAATTCTTTTTATAGTCATAAAAAAGACTTTGAAAGTCACAATGCCTATTGAACGACAATACATTGATTTATAATAAATAATTTACTATTTTGCATATTAAATGAGAGTCTCGAATAACGTAAGATTCTCTCATTTCAAACCTGTTTATCTTGAATCAATCAAAATCATTTTCTTGCACGTCACAAGCAGGGCTGGCGTGTGGATAAAAAATGTATAAGAAAGGAGTAGAAATACCTCTTATGAAACGTCTTAATGCAAGAGCTGTCGCAACATTGGAGGACGGAGCTTGGGCAGAAAATATAAATAATATGATTGCTTTTTATAATAGCGCAGTAAAACGTTTTAACGATACATATCTATATGCTGATCGAACAACACGTGTACGTGCCGTAGATAATTTTATCACTTTAGATATAAAGTTGTAGTTATAATGTTAAGCAAGAACTAATAAGAGGAAGGGTTTTTGAATTTGAAAAGACATGCCTCATGCAAAATTCGTATCGTTCTTTTACACGACTATGGCTTTATTATAATCGTATCTTCAATGACGGAGTTTATCAGATACCACATGTATTCCCTATGGGGCAAGCAGTAGAAAATAGAGTCATAGAAATTACAAGCATAGGAGCACGAAGCGGTTTTTCTGTGTTAATAGCTAAGAATTTACCTAATCTAGATGCAATAGATACAGGCCAATGCTTTCCACGGTATCTTTATAAAAATGTTGAATCTTCTATAACTGATCATGATGAGAAACAATCCCATTTGTTTACAAATTCAATAAAGGAAAGAAAAACATCTGGTTTACAGAGGCGTGATGCCATCACTGATAAAGGATTAGCGCATTTAAAGCTGCTTATCCTAGTGAGACCATAACTAAAGATGATCTATTCTATTACGCTTACGGATTATTGCATTCAAAAGATTACCGTACTCGCTATGCTCATAATTTATGAAAAATTTATGCAAAGAATTGCCTCGTATCCCTTGTGTAAAAAGCGCTGAAGATTTCTGGATATTGTGACAACAGAGTGTGAATTTGATCACTTGCACATGAATTATGAAAGTGTGGAGCCTTATCTTGTGACCTTTAAAAAAGGGTAATCCAAAACTGACTGACATCTCTAATCCCGAAAAGTTTTATTACGTGACAGAAATGAAATTCGCAAAAATTAAAAATAGTAAGGAAAAGGATAAATCTACTTTATTTACAACAGCAATATCATCATGACAGACATCCTTCTTGAAGCTTATGAGTATATCGTTAATGGCAACCCCACTCTTGAATGGGTTATGGAGCGTCAATGTGTAAAGACAGATAAAAAGAGTGGCATTGTTAATGATGCCAATCGCTATGCTCTTGGAACCATTAGTAACCCTGCTTATCCATTAGAGTTGTTTCAAAGGATCATACTATAAATTTAGAAACAATGAAAATTATTAAGAAACTACCAAAATTAGAAGTGTGAGAAACCGAATAGACTTATGAGGTTAACACACCTCATAAAGGTCTCTTGTGTATTGCTTTAAAACGGCAGTCTATAACTTTAATCATCTTATTAAGTTTATTACCTACAATCTTAAAAGGATAGCTTATCATGCGTTATTCTAAAAAAGAAGCTTTGCACTTTTAAACACTGTTATTTGGATTGCTTTTAAAAGATTATATCGTAATCTAAAATGATAGCTTTATTGTTTTGAAAAACTCTGTTGAAAAAGAGCTTTATGTATTCATTTTACTTATAGATTTTGAAGGTGTCTAAAATCCTAAAAATCTTCAAAAATCTCAAAACTAATAACCATAATGGTCTTAATAGCATTTTTTATGACTAGAACCTATCTTTTGAAATGGCTTTAAAGAATCACATGCTTTTCATAAGATTTAATCACTCACTAAAATGATCTATTTTGTCGGTTCAATTTACTGACAGAAAACTGACAAAAATGACAAAAGTCTATTAAAAGGGAGTTTGCTGACCTCTATAATTATCAGTCTCTCTTTAGATGTTTTTATAAAAGGCAATAAAGCGCATTATCATCTTTATCATCTTTATCATTTATCTTATGAAAATGAAAAATGGTGCCATGACTATAAAAATATAATAGCTATAGAGCATGCGTGAAAAAAGCAAGTTTTCATAATCACAATGCAAATGAACGCGTTGGTTATAAAGAGCGCGGTGCCTATTAAAGTTGTTCAAATTAGAGCCCCTTATAAACAAAATCTACAAAAATCATTAAAATCATTTAGTAAAAAACTGATACGTTATAAAGCTAAAAATACGCATGATGAGAGCGTTTATAAATATTATTAATGTTATAGATAATAAATAACGCAATTGTTTAATAAATTCCGCAATATATCTTTAAAATACATAATAAAAAATAATCAAGTAATAAGCATATAAACAATATTTACACATAATATATTTAAAAAATATAAAATTGTAAAATATTTATTTACAATAAATACGTATCGTGTTACATAAATTCTAGATATATTAGTTTATATGTTACGAAAAAGCCTTTTCCATACCTTTAAAATACTGATTGTCTTTTATGCTTTTGTTAGTATATGAGTACTTTGTCGGGTGTAGCTATGCCATACAATACCCTTTTATGGGAAATGCAACGCCACTCGTAATCTACATATCATTCAATATAATTTGAAACACAATACCAACAAAAATATCACATATACCATTGATATAACCAAATTAAATGATATCAACCGTCGTAATAGCCCCTATTCAATACCGGCCTATTTATCGAAGATAAGGAGTTAAATCACTCATGAAACGTACCGTAACATTTATTGTTTTATCTTCTCTATTGATCATTTTGTTTGCTGTATTAATATCACTTGGATATACCAAAGTGAATGATCTGAATCCGTACAACGAACTTTATCAGTCATACCTCAAATAACAACTATAGAAATTCAGAATATCGCTACAAAAAGGAAATAGCAAAAGAATAAATTATCTGTATAGAGAAAATGATACCCTGTAATTTTCCTACCCGTTTTAGAAATACATCTATTGCCTTCATGCTGACTGTATAACTATATCGTATAATGGTACAAAAAGGTATAAGAATCCCCTTGAGATCTAGCTACTAAAAAATGGAAGAAGAAAAATTTAAAAGCGCACTAGATATGTTTAGCTAACAAAAAAGTTTTTGTTGCCCGACTCTGCAAAAACTGAAACTTTTTATTTTTATTCCATACTTTACTCTTGTAACAACAGAATAACACATATTGATATAATATAATCAAATACATGGAGTGAGAATAATAACTGTAAAGAAAAATATCTCAAATGCTGTTTTTCTCATGCATAAAAATTCAATTTATTAATATTTAATGATGTAATTAACACCTTAATTCTATATATTATAATCTCTATTTCTATCTCTTTACATAATATATTTCTTTTTTATATAAAAATAAATTTGAGTTATACATACACAGATCTATCGGCATTTTTTCTACTGTCTTTTTAGCTTACTGAACGATTGATATCGTAATTTTTGTATAATAAAATGCTCTTTCATATAAGCATCGTACATTGAATTATAATAACGGACTATTAAACGCAAATTATATTTTTTATCCCTTTTAAAAGTGAAAAATATTATTTTCAGACCTATTCATAAGTGGGATGAGCTATGTGAATAAAAAATGTTTGATAATAAGCTTAAGTATATCTTTTATGAGCTATCTTTAGCACAAAGGTACAACATTAAGATTACGGAAATATCGTGATATTATTGGGTATAAAAATCACACTGCCCAAGAGATTTTTGTATTGTACCCTTTATGAGAAATGTTAAAAGAAAGGCAGGATATGCTCTCTAGAGCAAATGAGTGAATGAGCCACCACGGTGATATGCATTTTTTAAAAAGTAGGAAGTCTCTTTTCTTCAAATTTAATAGGCACATTCTAAAAATAAAGGTTCTACAGATTCATTCCAAATAGAATAGTAATAAGACAAAAATTTTTCAGCATCTGTTTGTCCCATTGCAACAACCTCTTCTAAAGGATTAAGAAAATTTGTTTCATCAAAACCATTCGTATCATACTGTTTGCGATTTTTTAAGCCTTTGCGGGCAATAGAAAGAGCTTGTCGTGCTAACTCTAAAAGAATAGTTTGACGAAAAGGAGTTTTTAACCCTTCTTTAGGAACGCGTTGGCGCACATCTAAAACTTCTTCAAAACACCAATCTTTTGTCAAAGCTTCTGCCTCATTAAGTGCTTCCCTATCATAAAGAAGCCCGACCCAAAAAGCCGACAACGCACAAATGCGCTTCCAAGAACCGCAATCAGCTCCTCTCATTTCTAAAAATCTTTTTAAGCGGACTTCAGGAAATAACGTTGATAAGTGATTAATCCAATCTCCCATGTTTGGAATTGAATTTGCAACTTGTCCTTTTAATGCTCCATTCATAAACTGACGAAATGTTATATGTGTACAATCATAATAACGACCATCACGCACAACAAAATACATTGGAACATCAAGAGCCCATTCAACATAATCAGCAAAACCAAAACGCTCAGAAAATATAAAGGGAAGAACGCCTGTCCTCTGATTATCCGTATTACGCCAAATTTCAGAACGCCACGACAAAAAGCCATTTGGGCGTCCTTCTGTAAAAGGTGAACTTGCAAATAATGCTGTTGCAATGGACTGTAACTTCATAGATACTTGCATTTTTCGCCGCATATCACTTTCAGATGAAAAATCAAGATTAACCTGAACTGTTGATGTGCGATACATCATATTAAGACCATTATGCCCCACTTTAGGCATATAATCAGTCATAATCTGATAACGTGATTTAGGCATTCGCGGCGTTTCAGCTAAAGTCCACTTTGGACTAGCTCCAAGACCTAGAAAACCTATACCCAATGGTTCTGCAATTTTTTTGAGAAGAGTTAAATGCTCCATCAACTCGTGATATGTATGGCCTACTGATTTTAATGGTGCACCAGATAATTCAAATTGTCCTCCAGGTTCCAAAGAAATGGCTCCCTGATCAACTGATCCTACAAGCCCAATAATATTCTCTTCATCTAAAATAGGTTTCCATCCTAAGGCGCTTTGCATCCTCTCTAAAAGCGCTTGGATTCCCCTCTCTCCTTCATAAGGAACAGGGTGAAAACCATCTTTATAAAACGGAAACTTTTCATGTTCTGTACCGATACGCCAATCATCTTCTGCTTTATACCCCCCTTGGAAATAGCTAACCAAGGAATCTAAGTTATAAATTTCACTTTCATCAGTTATATCAAGCGCCATAACTTATCGTATCCTATCATTGGTATCATCATCTTAAATGAACTGTTTAGAATGATTTTACAGATTTCTCAATCCATTGCCCAATCCCCCACGGTAGCATTAAGAAGAGCCAAAGCAGCAACAGCGGCAGTGTCAGCGCGTAAAATACGCGGACCTAATGATATTGGAACCACAAAAGGATGTTTTTTTAAAAAGCTCCGCTCTTCTTCACTAAAGCCACCTTCTGGTCCAATAAGAATACCAGGTGTTGTAACGTCACGCTTTTTAAAAGAAGGTAATGGATTATGCGATTTATGCTCTTCATCACAAAAAAATAAAGGCTGTGTCTCATCCCACCGTACTAAAAGTTCTGCTAATGATAGAGCAGATACGCATTCAGGGAGAGATAAAATGCCACACTGTTCAGAAGCTTCAATAACATTGGCTTCCATACGCGCCATATTGATACGCGTAACCTGCGTATGATGCGTTATAACAGGCTGCAAAGTCGATACCCCCATTTCAACAGCTTTCTGCACCATATAATCCAACCGAGCGTTTTTGAGTGGAGCAAAGCAATAAATAAGATTGGAATGCGTCGTTTGTAATCTTTCTTGATGGATAAGTTGAACCACAACAAATTTTTTCTTAACAATGATAAGTTTAGCAAGCCACTCACCATCCTGTCCATTAAAAAGTAAAATTTCTGCTCCTTCTTTCATACGCAGAACGTGCACAAGATAAGAAGCTTGTGCCCCCTCTATCTTTATTTCTTCATTCAAAGCCAATATCTGTCGTATAAATAATCTTTTAAGTTTATAATTTATGCGCATAAAAATTTTGCCAATGCTCACTATCGTCATCGAAAAAATAAAGAAAAATATATAGCAAAAAGAAAAAATTATATCTATAGAACTATAATATATTAAAGAAATATAGAGTTTTTTTAGCTTTATGAGATAATAATAGGAACTTATAGATCCTTAAGTGATTCTACTTTCATAAAAGTTTAAATAATGCACCATTCATCTTTGCATTCAGTCATTGATGCATCCGTGGAGGAAAAATATGTCTGCTAAAAAAGCTACAATTATTACGATTACAACCCTCTTAGCCTTTATTTTGATTACAGTGGGAATTGGTTCTGTTGGAGCAGATGGGAAGCATACAATTACCAAAGATGGTTATGGTATTTCTTCTGGGATTCAGTAAGCACTGGCCGACATCCCCCTTAAAAATTTAATGTTTTTTAGAAATTTTTATAAGATTTGCATCAATATTATGAATTTCTTGTATTTGAAAGATTCCATAAGAAGGATTTTTATTCCTCTCTTCAATCATTTATCTATATCAACCACACTTATGACGGAGAGAACGATTTTTACTGCTTCACCACGAACGGATTTAAAATGAGAAAATCTTCCGATAGAGTGGGACCTCTGATTTAAATTAAAAGACAATTTTAAGTTGCAAAAAGACGAATTACTATTATAAGATAGAGTGCTATATAGATAAAAAACAATTCTCAATCTGCGTCAATGTCTTTTGTAACCCAAAAATTACCATGGTTTTGCCCTTTAGAGCGTAGAGAAAATGTAAAAGGCCATGCAAGGCTATTAGCGAGACATTGGACATCTTTACATAAAGTTTCTGATCTATAGTTTTTGCGTAGTTGTGCCTGTAATATCAATTCATTCTGCTTCCCTTGCGCGATATCAGTTGCAACGGTTCCTTGAATGGATAAGCTCAAGTCTGCTGTACGCATTAATGACTCTGTCACCTTCATCATACCTTCTGAAAAGCTTGTCTGAATATCCCAGTGATCAAATGTTGTTGAAAAAGTATCATTAGTCATTAAAAGAAATTGTTGTTTATTTAAAAGTCTTGTTTGTAATTCATTCAAATCATATCCTAAGAGCCGACCAGAAGACATCTTCAGTGTTAATTCACCCTGCATTTGCGTAAAAATTTCTCGCCAAGAATTAGCAAGTGTTCGTATCGTTGCAGTAAAATTCGTTTTGCTTTGTATAAATGGAATCAATCCCAAGGTTTCTAAAGTCTCCTGCATATCAATAGAAGCACCTGAAATATTTCCTCCTATACGCACTTTCTGTCCAGCTGGCGTAACTTCAATATTACTTTGCACGGATCCACCAAAAATATTCGCATGTCCAAGATCAAAAATACCATGCCCATTTCTTATTTGTATTGCAGCAGCTAAATTTGTGAGGGAAATATTTCCTATTTTAGCTTGTGGCGCAGAAAGTCGTATATCCACGCCAATACGATCAAAAATTGTCATATCAAAGAAGGAATTTTTCTTTTTACCTGAAAAAAACATTGAACCCAAGAGGCTAAGATCTAGGTTATCAAAGGCTAACGAGCCCATAACATTTGGTACATAATCTTGAAAATCGAGTTTTAAAGCTCCTCGCGCATTGGCTTTCCCCATCGTAAATGTAACATTGTTCATTTGAATATGCATTGGCTGCGCTAAAAAATGAGATTCCCATACAATGGGTATTTTAAATTTATGTCCCCAAAACTGATTTCCACCAACCCAAGACAATGTCTGATTCCATCCCGGAGAACGCATCGATACTTTTCCGTCAAAAATATAATATTCAGATAACCGAGCCTTTCCTGTAAAAGTTATTCCCCCACGTACAGAATTGAGACTTGCCCTAATATGACTTTTTCCTCCTGCAAGAAGCAGCAATGCTTGAGAAGCATCAATTGATAACTTTGTAAATTCTCCGCGCCAACGCGCATCTGCACGTAACCGTACTTCCTGAGTCGATTCCGGCCAATGTAAAGTCGCATTTAATCCTGTTATTTTTTCTGCCATCCCCGAAAAACTATCGTGATACACAAGAACACCATTTTTAATGACAATCCGCCCAAAAGGTTGTTTTAAAAGGTGCTCTATCTCTGGATGTTCAGGATTATGTTTTAATATTTCACGCGTATTGCGTATTGCCAACCCTAATGCACCTTGTGAGCGAGAAAACCGATCAAAAAAATCTGCTATTGTTTTAACAGGCTTTTCCATAACAAATTGAGGACGCATAATCCGCGTCTCTGAAAAAGAAACATGTCCCCAAAGAAGATCGACGACAGAAAGATCAACTTCTATTGATTCAGCTTCCATTAATGGCGCAACATCATCCATTTTTGATGTTAAAGTAACGCCAGAAAGAAATGCTTTAGGATAAGGGAAAAGATGTAACCGCGGTGGATCACGCAATTGCACATTGTAACCGGTCCATACACTCAAATCCTGCGCTAAACGAATACGAATCGCATCTGTAGAGATAAGATAAGGTAAAACGAGAATCCCCACTCCAAATAAAAAGATAATTGTAATAAAAATTCCGCTCAAAAATTTTATTATTCTGATGCGCACAATATCCCTCTATATTTATCCCCCCCTATAACAGATTAAAAACAAACTTAAATGATTATAAAAAGTTTTTATAACCCTATAATTCACTATATCCACTTTGTATCTTCATTATTTTTGTTCTTTATCCAAAATTTATTCAAACAGCAATGTTGCTGCTTCTTTATAAAGCAATTATTTAAAAGTCTTCAAAACTATAAATCCACAACATTATAAAACCATTCTTACTGTTCTCACATGAATATTGCTATAAAACTCTATCGTATTATTAGAAAATGCTTTACAAAAAAACAAACAGCCTTACCGAAAGGATCTCTGAATGAATAATATTATCGATGGAAAAAAACTTGCTGAAGAGATTATTGCGAAAGTTAAGGCCGAAACAATAAAGCTCCGCCATCACTATAATATACAACCTAGTATCGCTGTTATTATCGTTGGAGATGATCCCGCAAGTCAAGTATATGTCACCTCAAAAAATAAAAAAGCCGAAGAATGTGGGTTTCTTTCAATCAAACATGTCGTTTCTAAAGAAACGCAAGAAAAAGAACTCCTTCAACTTATTGCAACATTAAATTCTGATCCAAAAATTCATGGTATTTTGGTACAGTTGCCTCTCCCTGCTCATATGAATACAAATCGCATAACACAAGCCGTTGCTTTCCAAAAAGATGTTGATGGTTTTCATTATATTAATGTAGGAAAACTCGCGGCAAATGCACTTGAAGATGCGATTATTCCCTGCACACCAGCTGGTGCCATGATGATGATTGAACGACACTGTGGGCAAGATTTATCTGGACTTGATGCTGTCGTTGTTGGACGCTCTAATATTGTTGGAAAACCTATGGCTGCCCTTTTAACAGCAGCCAATGCCACTGTGACAATTGCCCATAGTCGTACCCGTGACCTTGATGATGTGTGTCGAAGCGCTGATATTTTAGTCGCAGCTGTAGGCCGCCCACAAATGATTAAAAAAGACTGGATAAAAAATGGTGCAATTGTTATTGATGTTGGTATTAACCGCGTTGCTGCACCAGAAAAAGGTGTAGGGAAAACACGTCTTGTTGGTGATGTCGATTTTGAAAACGTAAAAGAAAAAGCTGCTGCGATTACCCCTGTTCCAGGAGGCGTTGGACCAATGACAATTGCCATGCTTATGGTTAATACACTCAAAGCCGCCGCGCGATCACACAATCTGCCTATACCAAAATTCTAAGAATTGTAACAATTCCTTGTATATGGTTTTATTGTACATGATTAAGCTTGTTTATTTTTGCATTTTTCATGTCATAAAAACAGATGCCCCTTGATCTGCACGATTAACGGATTGACGAAAAACATGAAAAAGTTCGCGTCCAACACCATGTTCGTTTTTTGAAAGATCAGGAGGTATGATTTTTCGCGCGTTAAATTTTGCTAAATCCTCCAAAAGAGTTAGTTTACCCTCATGAGCATCAAGAAAAACAATATCACCATCCTGCAAACGTGCAATGGGGCCATTATCCATTGCTTCCGGTGTCACATGAATGGCAGCAGGAATTTTTCCTGACGCCCCTGACATACGCCCATCGGTTATCAATGCTACCTTTTGACCGCGATCTTGTAAAACGCCTAAAATGGTCGTTAATTTATGAAGCTCTGGCATACCATTGGCTTTTGGTCCTTGATAGCGAATGACGGCGATAAAATCTTTATCATACAACACTCCAGATTTAAAAGATTTTTGTAGTTCCTCTTGATCATTAAAAACAAAGACTGGTGCTTTAATCTGCCAATACTCTGGTTTAACAGAGGAAACTTTTATAATAGCTGTTCCCAAATCTCCCGATAAAACACGAAGACCACCGTCAGGCTGAAATGGCTTTCTCCACCCTGCTAACACCTTATGATCACCACTTTCCTTGAGAGCCGCTTCACGCACCACATGACCATCAGCAGAAAGCTTTGCTTCAATTGCATAAGCAGTGAGATCTTTACCAAAAACCGTAGAAACATCTTCATGTACTAAACCTGCCTCGATAAGCTCGCGAATAATAAATCCCATCCCCCCAGCAGCATAAAAATGATTGATATCCGCTAAACCATTAGGATAAATGCGCGCTAAAAGAGGCACAGCGGATGAAATTTCTGCAATATCATGCCATGTCAATTTAATACCGCAAACAGCAGCTATAGCAATCAAATGAATCGTATGATTGGTAGAACCTCCTGTTGCATTTAATCCTACAATGGCATTTACAAAAGAACGCTCATCAATGATCATACCAAGTGGCCTATAATGATCACCAAGATCTGTCATTTCAAGTACACGTTTCGTGGCTTCTTTTGTTAAAGCATCACGCAACGGTGTATTCGCATTAACAAAAGAAGCTCCCGGCATATGAAGCCCCATCATCTCCAGTATCACCTGATTAGAGTTAGCTGTTCCATAAAATGTACATGTTCCTGGTCCATGATAAGAACGTGCTTCTGATGCTAGAAGTGTTTGGCGATCTATTTTATTTTCCGCGTAAAGTTGACGTATCTTCGCTTTTTCATCATTACCTTGACCACTTGTCATAGGACCAGCTGGTATAAAAATTCCTGGTAAATGACCAAATGTTAGTGCACCAATCAATAAACCTGGTACAATTTTATCACACACCCCAAGATACAATGCTGCATCAAAGACATCGTGTGATAAGCTTATAGCTGTCGCCATTGCAATTACTTCACGCGAAAAAAGGGAAAGCTCCATCCCCGCATTTCCCTGCGTAACACCATCGCACATCGCGGGAACACCACCTGCAACCTGTGCAACACCACCAACCATACGGGCCGACTCTTTAATTAAGTGAGGAAATTTTTCAAAAGGTTGATGAGCTGAAAGTAAATCGTTATATGCCGTGATAATGCCAATATTCCCAACGATATTTCCCTTCAAACGCTCTTTATCTATTGCACCACAAGCAGCAAAACCATGAGCCTGATTGGCACATCCTAAAAAACTTCGTTTGGGGCGATGAACTTGTGCTTTCGTAATACGATCTAAGTAAATTTCTCGTGTTGATCGAGAACGTTCATAAATCCTTCGTGTAACTGTGGCAATTGTCTTGGAAAGTGCCATATTCCCCTCCCTCTTTCATTGTTGCTTCCCCTCATTCATTGAGAGAGATTACGTTTTTATTCACCTTGTCTCTCATATTCTAATTCACTTATTTCATTATCTGCAGGCGACCAATAAACCTGCACAAGATGAGGGGAATTACGCAAAACTGCCCGAATAGGCATTTCTATTTCAGATCCATCCTGACAAGCTTTTTCAAAACAATCGCGTTTCTGAAAACCTTCGATATGGAGAATAATACAACGAGACTGCATAATAACTGGCAAAGTTAGTGAGAGTCTTGGCTCAACAGCACTCTTAGCATGAAGGGGCAGAACAAGTGCTTGTGTTCGCAGATCAAGCGCTTGCTTTAAACGATCAGCATCAGGAAAAAAAGAAGCCGTATGTCCATCACCCCCCATTCCTAAAACAACAACATCAAAGGGTTTAGGCAAAGTATTAATACGACTCGCCGCTGAAAAAGCAGCAAGTTCAGCAGTAATCGCTTTATGATAAAGCCCTACAAAACGCGCTTTTTCGGCAAAATTTTGTAACAAATGACACCGTACCATATGCTCATTTGAACGTTCATCGTGTGTAGGAACGAAACGTTCATCGACCAAAGTGATAATGATATTTTGCCAATCAATATCCGCTTTTGACAAATAATGAAAAAACAATTCTGGTGTTTTACCACCAGACACCGCTAAAACTGCTCTCTTACGCTCAAGAACAGATACACTAAGTTCTGCGGCTACTCGATCTGCTAATGCCAAGGCTAAAGTCTGAGGGGTTTCAAAATCTAAACGGTCAATATTCATTCTATACATACTTATTGCTCTAAACTAAATTGTTCCATATACGCCCATCACGTTCCATGAGAATCGTCGAAGCAGATGGCCCCCACGAACCAGCGCTATAACTGTGAAACGGCTGTTTTATTGCTTCCCATCCCTTAATGATTGGATCAATCCAACGCCAAGCAGCCTCAACTTCATCACGACGCATAAACAGCGTTTGATCTCCACGAATAACATCCATTAATAAACGTTCATAAGCATCAGGATTACGTTCAGAAAATGCGGAAGCAAAACTCATATCTAATGGAATGTGACGAAACCGCATACCGCCGTAACTTGGATCCTTAATCATCAACCATTGTTTCACACCCTCATCAGGTTGGAGACGAATCACAAGCCGATTAGAAAAAATTTCATCTAAATCCACATTAAAAATATTATGAGGAATAGGTTTAAAAACCACAACAATTTCAGACATTCGCGTGAACATGCGCTTACCTGTTCGTAAATAAAAAGGCGTATTAGCCCAACGCCAGTTATCAATCTTAACCTTAAGCGCTACAAATGTTTCACTCTTACTCACTCTTCCCAGATCATCGAAATAAGACTCTACAGATATACCATTTGATAGACCAGAAAGATACTGCCCACGTACAGTATGCTGTCTTACATTATGTACATCAAGCGGTGTTAAAGAATGTAAAATTTTAAGTTTTTCATCGCGCACAGCATTAGCACTGTTGGTAAATGGTATTTCCATCGCAACCAAACAAAGTAATTGCAGCATATGGTTTTGGACCATATCCCGTAGAGCACCAGTGCTTTCATAATATTCTGTACGCCCCTCTAACCCTAAAGATTCAGCAACGGTTATTTGAACATGATCAATATAGTTGGAGTTCCATAGCGGTTCATAAAGTGTATTAACAAACCGCAATGCCATTAAATTTTGAACAGTTTCCTTCCCAAGATAATGATCAATACGAAAGATCTGCTCTTCATTAAAGACGCTTGCAAATGCATCATTAAGTGAAACAGCTGTTTTTACATCGCAACCAATTGGTTTTTCAATGATAATCCGTGTTTGTGGTGTCACCAAATCATTTTTTCCCAACTTCATCGCAATATCAGCAAAAAGTGACGAACTAACAGCCAAATAAAAAGCTCGAATATTCGCTGAATCTCGTGACAGAAGGAGAGCTAAATCCTCCCACCCTCGATTTGAGGAAGCATCAACAGAAACATAGCTTAAACGTGCAAGAAAACGATTGAGTTCTGTTGAATTGAGATCTTTTGGATGGATATGTTTTTCTAAAGAAGTGCGGACAAAATTTTGATATTCTTCATGACTTAAGGGAGTGCGGGAAGCCCCAATAATACGTGTTGGCTCACTGAATTGACCAACACACTGACAATGATACAAAGCCGGCAAAAGCTTGCGCGACGCCAAATCACCATTGCCACCAAAAACAATACAATCAAAAGAAGAAACTGGAATAATTTTATGTACCATGAACTTGTTTATTTTTCTATTCGATTATGAAATCCCATATCACTTATAAAAGCTTCGCTCATTAAAGCAAACAGATACTAAAGAAGCCATTAATTTGCTTCATTTCAAGCAATGTTTCCATCAAAAACGATCCATTAAAGAAAACCAACGCATTGCTAAAAATATAAGCGGATAACGCAAAACTCTTCCCCCCGGAAAAGATGAAATCTTCAAGTCTTGGAAATAGGAAAAACGTTCATATTTTCCAGTCAACCATTCTGCGTATAATTTTCCTATGAAAGGAGCCAGCATAACGCCATGCCCTGAATAACCACCACAATAAGTCATCCTTGAGAAAAGTTGTCGAACATAGGGCATGCGCTCAATTGTAATGGCAACCGTTGCTCCCCAACAATGGCTTAAATTGATAGAGTGTAATTGAGGATAAACTTCAGCAATTTGCCGTTTTATACGTTCATCTAAATTTAAAGGATGTTTATTATCATAACTTTCTACGCCACCAAATAAGAGACGATTATCAACGCTTTTGCGAAAATAGCGAACCATAAAACGGGAATCATCAACCGATTCCCCGCCTGCGAGAATTGAACTGTGCTTTGGTAATGGGTCCGTTGCTCCAATATAAGAACGAATAGAAACAATATTTTTTTCAATAAAACGCTCCAGACCAAGTTTATACCCATTTGTTGCAAGTAACACATGCTCTGCTGTTACACTGCCTTTTTCTGTTATCACTTTCCAATGGGCTCCCGTGCGCCTTACGGTCGTTACTTGTGACTTCTCATAAAGCTTAGCACCAACATCTTTAGCTTTTTTTGCCAATCCAATAATCAATTTTAAGGGATTTATATGGCCGGTATCCGCATCATAAATACCACCACAATAAAAAGACGATCCAAGTCGCCTAGATGTTTCTGCCCTATCCATAAAAGTAAGCGCATGATAGCCATAACGCTGCATCACCTCAATATGCCGTTGATAAGAGAGAAGCTCACGCCTTTTATGTGTCACAGAAAGCTGTCCTCCTATCAAATCACACGAACAATTAGGCATCGCGCATAAAGATAAAATATCTCTTTTAGCTTCTTCTGCTAAATCAAACAGAGCCTTACTTCGCTCAAAACCATACTTTTTTTCTAATGTTTCTACCCATTGCCGTTGCCCTGTTCCCAGCTGTCCACCATTGCGCCCTGAAGCACCATCACCAAAACGTGATGCTTCAAATAAAACAACATCTACTCCAGCCTTGACTAAATGATAAGCAGCCGACAGACCCGTAAATCCGCCTCCAATAATGACCACATCACACTGTCTGTTTTCACAAAAAGAAGGATAAGAGGGACGTTCTTTTAAAGTATCTTCATACCAAGAAATTCCTGGAGAAATTGAATTATAATCAATCATCGTCATAAAATTTAAACATTCAGCAGAAGATATTCACGCTCCCACGGACTAATTACTTCCATGAAAGTTTCAAACTCTTGTCGTTTGATTGCAGCATAAGTACTGACAAACACATCCCCTAAAATAGCACGTATCGCTGTATCTTGTTCAAACAAATTGACTGCCTCAATGAGTCCACGCGGTAACTCAATATTATCAGCGTTTACATTATTTGTTGCTGGCTCATCCGGCTCAATTTTTTGTTGCAAACCAATAAGACCACACGCTAGAGAAGCTGCAAGGGCTAAATAGGGATTCGCATCTGATGAAGGAAGTCTATTCTCAACACGCCGCGCTTGAGGAGCAGAACGGGGAACTCGAAAAGCTGTAGTACGATTATCATATCCCCATCTCAAATTAACAGGAGCCGAATTATCAGGGACAAGACGTCGATAAGAATTCACATAAGGCGCAAGCATCACAAGTACCCCTGGCATATGTTTTTGCAATCCACCAATAAAATGGCGAAAACAGATACTTTCTTCACCATTTTCCTGTGTAAAAATATTCATACCGGTTTTCTTATCAACAACCGATTGGTGAATATGCATAGCAGAACCCGGCTGCCCTTGAATGGGTTTTGCCATAAAAGTTGCATACATATTATGTTTTAGTGCAGCTTCACGAATTGTTCGTTTAAACATAAAAACTTGATCCGCTAATTCAATAGGATCACCATGACGTAAATTGATTTCAAACTGACCTGCTCCTTCTTCATGAATGAGGGTATCAATTTCCAATCCTTGTGCCTCTGAAAAATGATAAATATCATCAATCAAATCATCAAATTCATTCACACCGGCAATGGAATACCCCTGTCCACCACCAATTGAACGCCCAGAACGACCAACCGGTGGAACTAACGGATAATCAGGATCGGGATTTTTTTGTACCAAATAAAACTCAATTTCTGGTGAAACAACAGGGCTTAAACCCATTTTTGTGTAAAAATGAACTACCGTTCGTAAAACATTGCGTGGTGTGTAATCCACAACCTGACCATTTTGATACACAAGATCACAAATCACCTGTGCTGTGGGAGCATCTTCCCATGGAACAATGCTTAACGTAGAAAGATCAGGCTCAAGGCGTAAATCACCATCTGCTTTAGGATATTCAAAACCATGACCATCTTCAGGATAATCCCCTGAAATTGTTGCCATAAAAACTGCTGAAGGCAATGCCAATGATGTTTCCGATGTAAATTTTTTAGAAAGCATCATCTTGCCCCGTGGTACCCCTGCTTGATCAGGCGTAATACATTCAATATCCTCTACCTTACGGAAAGCAAGCCATTGTGAAACTTGTTCCCAATTGCGCACACCACGTAAACTTTTGAGAAAACGAGAGACAGGTTTAAAATTTTTACTTTTCGTTTGTTTACCATTTTTTACAGCCATAACATACCAACTTTACAAACAATCAAGTTCTATTCTTATAGTATCAGCCCCTGCATAAACGACACGAAAAAAAATTATCAACTGATATTTTTGAAGAATACTATAAGATCTATCAAGGTAAAAGAACTTTACGCTCAACAAGCTATCCTATCACCATAGTGAAAAAGTTGATATTGCACGCGATACATCGGTGCGAACCTTCTTCTTATATAAAACAGCGAGAAATACCATATTGTACGTAACCTAATTCCGATTCAAATAATCATATATAAGCAAACATTGGCGAGAATAATAAAGGCGAGATATTTAATTTCCTTTTGGTTGTAGTAATGCTTAATTAAAAGAAAAGAAACTTTTCTTTTAATATGAAGCAAGTTTTGTAACTCTATTGTTATCCACATAGAAGTAAACACCCTAGGATGGTGAGTAGCCTTTACAGCTAGTGCTTACAAACACTCACCCCGCCGTAATATGCGTAAATGTATTTTCAGGACAAGACATACGCTTAGCATTTCCGACATGAAACTTAACCATCCCCTGCATAATAGAGCTATCAACCTTGTTCTGAGCGGATACTTATAGACTCTGCACTTATATCAATTCCCACCGCTTGACATTGCACTTCGCACACAATATTTAGGGCTGAAAATACAGTAGAGCATACCAAATCCAATAGATAGGATTTTTTGCTAATTGCGCCATGCGGGATCCAACATTTGATAGTCTCCAGCCCACTAGGAGGTTTGTTATTTATATCTAAAAAGCCAAAAAATCAGGATATGAGAACACAATAATATCAAGTTCCTTTGAACTAACGTCTTTCATCGTCGATCTTCCACCATCGTAAAATCTTTTTTGTATCAGTTGCTTTCACATACTTTGACTTATGATCTAGTGATACTGTGTAGATTGAGTACACATCCCCAGAGCCCAGATTGTAATTAAGTTCGTACCATTCTGCTCTTTTATAGAGCTAATATTTGAAAATAAATAACCATGATCTTCAGATATAATACGCCTAGGTTCAATAATTACCGTAAGCTTATATAAATCACAACCCAATTGTGATAATGCCTCATAAATTTTACGAGGGTATTCGTCATTGACCGTCACGGCATCGCAGAACGCTGTGGAAGTCGGATATCCCCCGCCTAGACTGATAAAACTTTTTTGATCCTTCAATGCGTAAATATCCTTTCCAGCCTTAGTTAAGGTGGATACTATTAACTCAGTCGAATTCAAATGAGAGCCCACATGCAAAGGCACCCCATTAAGCCTAATCCTATTGGATTCTAGCAAAGATAATGCGGCAAGTAACTCCGCCGCAGTCATACCAAAACGCAATCTATCCCCGTTTGCCAGTACATGGCACAATCTCAATGAGATTTTAGGCAATATGTCAAAATGGCGGGCAAGAGTGATGATGTCATGTAATTCGATAATATTATCACACTGGACATTTATATGTTTTCTAATAGATAATTCTATCTCTTCTCGAAGTTTTACAGGGGTATTAAAAAATATATCTCTACCTTTAAAACCATCTTTTTGCGCTAATGATATTTCATAATCAGACGCAAATTCCAAGTCCCAGCAACATAACAATGATGCCCCGCACGTCCATTAAAATACCCTGCTTTTTCTCGCCCTAGGCATTCATAGCCCGACCACGTAAAACAGGATACCAATTACAATATCAGACCATAAGGCTGCAAGAGAAAGTTCTTTTATATTTTTATCTTTAGATTGCCTCTTAAACAAGCGAGCCTGTTCATATAATAAGTTATATGTATTATACATATAACTTCTACAAAAGGAGGATTCATTATGTTCCGTGAAAATCTTTGGTAATACACTCGGGTGATTGGATCACCAGTCGCCCGTCAATAATATAGTGCAAGTTAAGAAATTGGGGGAGGTAAGCTATGCAACTCGTGGATCATCCTTTTGTGAAGTTCGATCAACTCAAGCCGATTTACGACTTCACATATCCGTTATTTCGCACTATTTTAAATGAATTTTACGATTACATAGACTTTAATAAACTAGCGCAAAGTAAGCAGATTCCACAAGCGCGTACCATTTCTCTTTATTTGCATATTCCCTTTTGCGAAACCATCTGTTCCTTCTGTCCCTTTCAGAAAGGGGCCTACAAGCACGTTAAGCAAATCGAATCTTATATGTCAGCGCTTACCACAGAGATCAGAACCAAAGGAAATTTCATTCGCTCGCTTAGAGGGCCCATCCGCAGCATCTATATAGGGGGCGGCACACCGTCGCTTTTGTCCGCAGATAATATCCGACACATCGGAAAAGTATTGCATGGCGAATTTGAGCTCTCTTCCTTAACCGAGTTTACACTGGAAAGCGAACCGAAGAGCGTCACACGTGATAAACTTTATGCTGCCCGTGAGATCGGCGTTAACCGGATCAGCTTCGGTATACAGAGTTTCATTGAGCGTTTCCGATCATTGTTTAACCTCACCTCAACACGTGAACAAATCAACAATACCGTGGCTTGGTCACAAGAGATCATTGGACATGTCGGTTTCGACCTACTATATGGCATGCACAGCCAGCAAGCCGAAAAACTATTATACGATTTGAAGCAAGCCAGCGAGATTCATCCTGAAACAATCAACCTCTATGCAATCAACAATCTGGCTATCACGTCGCAACTGCATAAGTCTTACGCACAAAAAGGGCTAAAGCCATCCAGCCTACAGCATCGACAGATGCTTCGCTTATTTAGCGACATCGTTATGCGCAGCTGCAGCTATGCGCCGTGTAATGGGCATTCCTATATCAAAATTGCCAATAACACTCCTCTAACGCTCGCTAAAACGAGTTCAGCTAATTATTTCCGCTATCACAAATATTTGCATGGTTATCATGACGATTATGTGGTTGGCTTCGGGGCGTCAGCACTGTCGGTTCTCGGCTCACTCGTCACACGAACCAATCCCTGTCGAAGCGGATACATTACCGACATACAACTTAAAGGCAAATCCAAAGTATACTACAATTGGGTATCAGCGGAGCAACAAGCCTCCAAGGCTTTGTGTATGCGGCTACCTTATAACGGTTATGCCAAAAAAGAAAGAATTGACTGGACCGCACTCCCCTCTTTCGTTTACAATAACCTACAACAGCTCATAGGTGCAGGTCTCATCGCAGAAAGTGATAACAATCTCCAGCTGACTCAGCGTGGTTGGCAATGGTATTCCAACCTTATGTATTTTCTTCTACCTCAGGCAGATGGGAATATCTTGGACGGCTATGTCTCAAACATGCTGAATACAACCGCCGTACTTGATGGACCTGCGGAAATCTGTGTGGCATCTTAAGGAGAAAAGAATGTTCACTCCTTTTGCCAATAAGAACATACGCTATTTTTGCCTAACCGTTAGTCTGCTCGCCTTACTCAGCGGTGCTTTGCGCACTGCCATCCCGCTATTAGCAAGACAATCTGGATATGGCGTAGTCGGAGTAAGTTGGGCGCAAGGTCTCTTCTCATTAGCGTGGCCAATTTTCGGAATCCTTGCAGGCACTTTACTTGATCGCTGCGACAAAATAAAACTTGCCACCTCGGCTCTCCTCATCTTCATGCTACTGCATATTGTACTGTTCGTACTGCTCATGATACAGATTGCTCCAGCCGAACAAATTTTCTTCTATGCAACCATTGCTGGATTCATCGTCGTTTCTGCCGAAGCTTATATAATGACGATTCCACCACTTATCATGGAGGGAGAGCGATTGATGACCTTCTACTCAATTGTCTTGTTTTTAGATTTCGGGGTCTCCTATTTTCTTGCCCCTGTCATAACAAGCAGCATTTTAGCGCATAGCACACTGCTATTTCTTGGCCTGTTAATCGTGCTTTTTATCACATTGATTTTTACCGCTCGCCATACTGTTCCGACATCGCCAACACCTGATAAAGAAAACATCACTTTTCGTTATATCATTGCCGGCTTTCGTTTTATTTTTTCAAATCGGCATCTTACCTCCCTTACATTACTCACATTCTTTCTATCGGTAGTATTTGGAGCATTCCTAACCTCGTTCATCTTCTTCGTTACCGACGGTCGGTATCTGGGCCTACATAGCAGCCAATATGGCGTGATGTTTGCAGCCTACGCGCTTGGTACAATGGCAGGTGCCCTATTTGCACCACATATACGCTATGCACCGGTGCGCCTAGCTGTTCTCACTGACGGTTTAGGGACGGTTATCTTGCTGCTGGTTCCAGCCTTTTCAAAAAGTGCTGTCGTCGTATGGGGCGTCACCTTTATCGCTGGCGTTGGAGCAAGCTTATGGTTTATTGGTGTTACCGCCTTCAGGCAGCGCCTCACACCAAAACAACTTCTCGGGCGAGCTAATTCTGCTTTTCGGGTGATCGGCTATGCTGGAATGCCGGTCGGAAGCTTTTTGGTCGGCGTCTTTGGTTCTTTTATATCATTGCAGTTTGCTGCCGCCTTTATCGCTGGACTACTATTGGTGGCTATCGCGATAACGCTTCCATTTCTTTGGCAGGCTGATCATATAGACACACCCAACCCTGCCACGAGGTAACAGCTGCCTTTTAAAAAAGACACGGTCAAAAAAGGCACACATACCCTATTACGCAATCGATTGACCTGTTCTTTGGACGAGGAAATTATAACCGTAATGGCTAATAGAGCCAGAGGCAATAATGGAAGCAGCTAAACAAGCGTTAAAGGCAAAATAGCCCCTTTTACGTTGCATTGGGCGATGATCTCAACGCCTATATGAAGGATGCAGAGAGCTTATAGCGTACGGAGCACAATTCTTAACTAAAAACTCCGCCCTAGCAATACCCACTTATACTCCAATTAATCTGTCACCCGCTGGACATCAAATGCCTCACCCCTTTACTGCTCCTCAAAATACATTTTGCTGCACTTACGCGCCGTATTCTTCCTTTGTAATTAAAAGAGCAGCCCTCCTTTCCTAATTTAAGATCTCTGTCTACAAAACGCAGCAACAGATGCGACCATATATGCAATCACGCCTTAGGACCTGCATAGTAGAAAGCTTAGTTCAAGAGATTCATAAAGCCTATATCCCAATAAATTTACCACCCAATTCACCTTTTAAAAGGGCGGCTTTATATAAACCGTTAGAGCAAGCTATGAAATCCTTAGGTGTATTAGAAATAATTGGCGGTTTTACCTCAGACCAATGTTGATTGACTTTTACTCGTGCATATACGCAAGCGGTGCTACTCTTTTCTCAGATAGAAAGGACATAATCGTTACCATCTGACCTATTATTGTTTGAAAATAAAGAAAAAGTATCAGTGTGACTGATGATATTGAAGAGCTATCTCATTATGTGGCTGTACTTAATTACGGCATTGGGAAGCTAGACACGCAATCACCCATTTCTGCGCGCCTTCTGCATGATATTCATAAGATTTTATTACGCGGTAAACGGGGTACGTCCAAAAGCCTTGGCGAATTTCGCAAAGCACAAAATTAGCTTGGCGGTACGCAACTAAAGACAGCGTCATTCGTGCCGCCCGCTCCTACCACAGCCCCCCACTTTCTCTACCACCATCCCCCGCTTAGAATCGCGCCAACTCATTACCAGAGCCTCGTCAAACACCACACCAGTCTCAAGGGCGATAAAATGCGCCTTGCCGCATTTAATCTTCAGCATTTCTTTAAGGCACAAATCAAACTCGCTATTCGTTCCTTTTGTTTCCAGTACAAAATAAAGCTTTTGCGCGCCTTCTCACTCTTAAACACCCCAAAATCCGGCGTGTAAGAGCCTATGAGCGTCATGATTTTAAAGCTCCTTGGCAATTAAAAAAATAATTTTACTTCGGAGGCATTATCATTAATTTTGCGCAAATTCTTTCTCAATTATAAACCACATGATCATTACACTCTTCTCACTCACCAGAGCTGTACGCTCTAAATTCGCCAAAAGTTAGCTACTTGCAAAACATTCTTGCACACTATAGTCTTGGCCAGCTAGTTTTAAATATTTAATACCAGCAATAGTAAAATTGACATACGCTTTATCGAGGATTTCCTCCGCGCACTCTAAAAAAGCTTGCGTTTTTTGCAAAATCTAATACGCGCCCACTATTTAGCAAAACATCAATATCACAAGCTTCTTGATATGCTCGTTCGCGATATTTCTGGCTAATAGCCGCACAATCATTTGGCGCATTCAAATCGGTAAGCATCTCTACTAAAAACGATGGACAGCTATTAATTTCGACTCAATCCATATAAGATGACCCACACACTATTTTTTCCTGTGTCTTTATGTAAGTCATAGGCAAGTCCCTATTTAACAGTATCTTCACTTTCAAACCTTCTCGTCTTTTATTAACTTTTTATCAGCATAAAGCCAGGCCAAATTAAGCGGGATAATTAAACATATACAAAGCAAGGTGAAACAAAAAGCTGCTTCTATACAAACATTGTTCGCCAACCAACCAATCAGCACAAGCGCTAAAATACCAAAAATACGTGCAAGAAAACTAACAATGGATAAAACCGTATTTGCATTCTTTTGTTGAATATGTTTAAAAAATTCTGCTTCAAACTGCGTTACGGGGACAGAAAAAAAACTGTGAAATACGGTGAATAAAATAATGGGGGCCCAACTGTTTGCAACGAGAAGCAGAGCAAGCATAACAACAGCACTCAGGACTAGTGAGTACAAAGTTATCGCCATAGGAGCGTATTTTTGCATAAGATATTTAATTACAAAGCGATTAAATAAGTATTTTACGAGAGTATAAGACACAAAGCACAGGCCAAGAATAAGAATTTTAGTCTTTCCTGTTGCATTGTCTAATACTCCTGTTTGTCCCAAAATAAAAGGTTGCCAAAAATGAAATATTGGCTGCAATGCGGCAACAATAAAACCACATATCAATATATAATATAACCCGATTTTTGAGGTAACTAAATAAGCAAAAGCTTCTGTTGCATGCAACAAAGAACCTGAGTCTATTGGCTGACTATCCGAAACGGATGCAATACCTATCCCCGTCACCCGACTAAACAAGAATACAAGTACGAGAAATCCGAAAGAACAAAAATAATATGCCGACTGATAATTATCCATACACAAAACAATAAGAACACCTAGCGCACCAGCAACCGTATTCATGAATGCCGTTAGTTCCCGCTTATAGGCGTTTACTTGGTGGTAAATCAAACGACCCTTGTAACCACCGCCGTCGATTAAGCCTTTAATCCATGTGCTATCAGCGCCAGAACATAAAGCAAAGCCTAAAGCATAAATAATTTCTGCCGGAATTAAGACAGAAAGATTAGGCGCGTAGATACATAAAAAGAAGAAGAGCGAAAAAAAGAAACATGATAAGATAACATTTTGTTTAACGCCGATTTTATCTCCTAAAATCCCACAAGGCACTTCAAAAATACAAATAGCTACGCTAAACACAATTTGCAATAAAGCTAACTGTGTTATGCTAACGCCCATAGACAAGAAAAAAAAAGCATGGAAGGAACCTGTAATCAGCCGAACCCCACTCATTGCCGCACAGCCATAGAGCAACTTTTTAACTTCATAATTTATCGTCATTAATATATCCAAAGGCTATAAAGCTGCCAGCTTTATATATTCTAAAACCTCAATTCAGAAGGGAGCTTCGAGCAGCCATTTTCTGCTCACTTGCTCCGGCTTTGAGCACAGTAACATCACCCCGCTTAATTTGATTTTTTCAGTTGTTTATACATATTTTTAGTTTTCATAACTTTACCTCCTATATTAGAAGTGTGGATTGTAGCCACCTTTTGTCAATTTATTATCTTGATATAAAAAGTTTGGCTGTCCTCCCCGCGCTCACGTTAAGTATTTCATGCACCAATCATTCTGCAACAACCACCGCAGCACTTGGAAACTCATGCGCCGCTTCGGGCAAAGTACGCTTATATTCACGCCAATTTGTCACTGGCTGTGCACCACACTCAAAACCCATTTCAAGCGTCGCAAAATGCGTTTTGTTCGCTCTCATGCTCTAATACCGCCCAATCTGGTGTAAGAGCCAATTAGCGTTGCAATTTTAAAACTCCTTGGCAATTAAAAAATAATCTTACATCAGGGTCATTATCGAGATTTTGCACAAACTCTTTCTCAATACGATTCTCACAAATCACATGATCATAAACACTTTTCTCGTTGACTACCGCAAGCCATTTGTTTGCTTTTTCCGACATAATTTTACAGATGTGGAATCAATCTTATTACGATGCGCACATTCAGCGATTATTTTATCCTCTGCATTAGAGCCAAAAACACGAAAAATATGCAGTGGCTTCGGTAATAAATCCAGCCGCTCACTCAACCTACACGAAACGGTATTTCCTATCATCTTTGATCATATTCTACACCCTTATTATTTAAAATCTATACATTCCATCAGCAAGACATTCACAACGAGCCTGTACATCTTTGCTGTTAAGTCTCCATGTATGGAATTCATCCTCAAAATCATCTTTAGCCGAAGCAACTTGACATTGCAGTGCTTTTATAACACTCACTCCGCCCCAAACATAGGGTTGCGTTTTATTAAATAACCCACACGCATATAATTAAAGATAGAAACAATTAAGCTGGCACTAATCATGCCAAACCAATAACCAATAAAGCCATATTTTAAAAAATGTGCCATGAGCGCGCCCCCAAATAAGCCTATCCCCCAATAACTTATTGTTACAACAATGGTTGACCAAAACGTATCAAGCAAGCCCACAAGTATGCCATTGAGCATAGCTCCTAAAGTGCCAAAAGCAAAAGACAATAAAACAAACGGAAGCAACTCCCAAGAAAAAACAATAACGCGGACTGAAGAAATATCAAAGATGGTTGTAAGAATAAATTCATAAGAGAAATAAACAACCCCTGATAAAAACAAAACATAAGCGACAGTAAAAACTGTAACACTCATACGCAAATGTTTTAGAGTCATATGATTCCCATCTGCTCTATACCACGCTGCTATTGTTGCGGCTGCGCTGGAAATTCCCAAAGCTACCACAGAAATAAGCATATCGAGACGCATTCCTATCGTATGAGCAGCCAAAGCTTGAACCCCATAAGCCGTAATCATGAAGGCAATGACCGAAGGAAAGCCTTCCGCAATAAAAATACGTACACCAATGGGGAGCCCTACGCGCAGCAATTGTATTATTCGTGAAATCTCTAACTTTGGTCTCAAATAATTAAAGTGGAAGGAATGAAAAGTAGAATTGCGAGATAGAATTATTGCCACTGCAATAACAATCAAAATACGGATCAAACTACTCGCAATTCCAGCACCAAAGACACCGAAGCCGCTTTCAGGACCTATACCAAAAATAAGCAGCCAAGAGATAAGAAAATTCACGAGGATAGCAGTAAGCATAATCCAAGTTAAGGGCTTGGGATTACCAATTGCGGACAATAATCCGCGGCTATTCACATAAAGATAAAAAAACACCACTCCTATCGCAGCGCCCCTGTTATATTCCTGCGCTATATGAGCAATTGCCTCATCTTGACCAAGAAGACACAAAATATTCCTCGTATTGAGTAAAATAATAGCACTCACCATTCCAATCAAAAGGGAAAGCCATATTCCTTGATCAAACCATGCCTTCAATGCATATCTATCTTGTTTGCGAAAGCTTTCCGCAAGTTTTGGTGTAACCGCGGTAATAATCCCTAGTCCCAACAACATAACAAAACTAAACATACTCAGAGCCAACATTGTACCACTCAAGGCTTGAACGCCTAAATGTGCTACAAGCGGCTGCATCTGTGAAGGAAATCATCATTTGAGAGATAAACCCAACAGCCAGTGGCATGCCAAGAGAGAGCAATTGCTTCATCACAACAAACATTGGGAAATACCCTTCCATATTGAAGGGCGTATTAAGCCTAGATCTTTTAAACAAAACTGATTGATTTTTTCCGTCAAGTCTTTCCACCGCAAATCTTGTGTAAAGGATGCATAATGAGAACTCATTAAGCTAAGAGGAGATGCCCAGTTCTTAAAGGAGAAGCGCAATGCACCTTTGTTCGTTTTTTGGACTTCATGCCATGCATTTTTTGTACAACATTATGCCCCCAAGCACCGCATCATAAATATCATGCCAAGTCTCAACCAGAAAAGGGCTGATTTCTGACGCGTCAGACAACAAAGCTTAGGTAATTGCAACTTCCATAAACACTCTCCACGAATATTAATCTATCTTATTATTGCTTTTTGTTGCTTTTAAAATAGATCCTATCAAGTCCTTCACACTTTTAAATTCGTAAAATTTATTTCAAAAAAATATAACGCATTAGCCACAGGCCACTTATTCTCCCCACTTCATTCCGCGGCAACGAGTTCAGTACTTTTGGCGCCCTTGCCACCCCCTTCCGTCGCCGACATCCCACGCTTACATTCACGCCAACTTGTCACCGGCTGGTCGTTAAATGCAACGCTCGTTTGCAGTGCAGCAAAATGCGCTTTGCCGCATTTAATTTTCAGCATTTCTTTAAGGCGCAAATCAAACTCGCTGTTTGCCCCTTTTGTTTCCAGCACGAAGTAAAGCTTTTGTTCGCCATCCCGCTCTAAAAAGACCGCCCAATCAGGCGTATAAGAACCAATGGGAGTGGCTATTTTAAAACTTCTTGGCAGTTTAAAAAACAATCTGACTTCAGGATCTTTTTCAAGACTTTGTGCAAACTCTTTCTCCACACTGCTTTCATAAACCACATGATCATACACACTCTTCTCACTCACAACAGCTGTACGCTCTAAATTTGCCACAAGTTCTTCACTGGTAAAAAGCTCTTGCACACTATATTCTTTCCCGACCAGCTTTAAATATTTAATGCCATCAATTGTAAGATTAACATGGGTTTTATTGAGTATTTCTTCTATGCGCTCTAAAAAAGCTTGTGGATTTTTCACAAACTCATGCTCACGACCACTCTTTGTCAAAATACCAATAATTGTCTTTGCGGTTAATTTCAACTTTAAGGTCAGATAATGTACAATGTTCGGCAGTGCACACAAACTATAATCAAGCGTACTCTGCTTTAATAACTGCTCTTCATAGGTCACACCAGCACTATCCAGTTCTATCTCTGCTGTCTGATAAACCAAATGCGCGGGCGCAACTGGCGCCATTTTTTTCACTGCATCCACTGCTTTGGCAACAAACTCTGTACGATCAAGCTTTGCACGATAAGTGGTTTTTTTATTGATCTTCTCCCACAAGGACAAAAACTCGGGTGAAGCCACTGTTTGCTTTTTAAGCTTAACCCGCACCTCGCGCGCAGCATTAAGAATAATCGGCATGGCTTGGATCGCCTCTAGCGCCTGCAGCACAGCCTGCTTTTGCCCTTTACTAAAACGTTCACTTAAACCCAACGCCCCAGTCGCCCATTGCGCTTTTAATGTATCTGTGATTTTTCCTGCTGATGTAAGCAAGGCTTTTTCACGCAACTCAACCAATATATCAGCAGCCTCTTGCGAAGACAGAATCTTTGTTTCCGTCACAGCTGTCATATAAATCAGATCTTGCAGCGTCTCAACATTAATAAGCGCGCCCGCATCAGTTTTTTTCACAATTTCTTGACGCAATTCGCGTGGCATTTCCTCCGCCCCTATAGCTTCAAATTCGCTCGCCACTAAATCCTGATCTACTTTAATGACACCCGCCTCATCAATAAAATCTTTTGCAACAAGTATTTTAACAATTTTTTGTGCTTGTGGCACTTCCACTTTAGCGGCTACATATTTTACATCTTCATAAATACGGCCAACCAACTGCTCCATCTGCAATGTACCAAGTTTATAACCAATATCCGCCTCTAATTCTTTTTGCAATGTACTCACAAACTCAGCAAAGCTTTCATTCACCATGACATGCAGCACATTTATATCTTTATCTTCTACCTGTTCACCTTGTTGATTTACGCACAAACGCAAACCGCGACCAATCTTTTGCCGTGCAGTAAAATTCGATTTTTGCTCAATCAACATACACACTTGAAACACATTCGGATTATCCCAGCCTTCTCTCAAGGCCGAATGCGAAAAGATAAAACGCAAGGGGCATGCAAAAGATAATAACCACTCCTTATCGCGCATAATCGTGTTATAAGTGTCATCATCAGCTTGGCTGTCGCCCTTTGTATCCTTATACACGCCTTTCTTGTCTTGCGAGAAATAACCGCCGTGCACGTTTCGAACATTTTGCGCAAACTTAGTTCGCAAGAAGGCATATTTCTTTTTCGCCAACAGCTCTTCATAACATTCTTCAAACATACGCTCATAAAGTGCTGGCTCTTCATCATTGCTACGATATTTAGCCACCTCATCAATAAAAAAAGTGATAAAACTTTAATCCCTAAAGGCACAAGCCGCAATTCTTTATCTAAATGTGTTTCTATAGTGCGATAAATTTGCGCGCGTTTAAGCTCTATTGTATTCACATCACCAAGCGCGTGGCCAAATTTAACAATTTCAGTATCAGAAAACTCAACGGCTTCATCCCCCGCCATGCAATTGATACCCGAAACAATATAACCCCTATAAAACTCACGCCCGCCCGTAACACGATACAGATCATCGCCTTGTCTCACTGTAACTGTTTTGCGGCTCACAGTGCCATTCTTTCCCGCAATATCCAACTCTAAGCGCGCCTTAAAGCCATGTTTGTGTGATACGGATTTCAAGGCAATATAGGGACGGTTAAAATCTTGCTCTATCTGATTAGAAGAGACACAAATTTGCTTTACCAGTCCTTTTTGATAAGCATCAACAGGTGTTAAACGATATAAAAGATTAATCTCATCTTTATGCGTGGCACTATAGCGAAAAACACAAAGCGGGTTAAGGCTTGCAATAGCCTCCTTCGCTTTTGCTGTATTATCCACCGATTGCGGTTCATCTATGATCACAATCGGATTTGTGTCTTGGATATAGCGCATAGCACTTTCGCCATTCAGTCTATCTTGCGGAAGGTTGATAATATTTTCTGCTTTTTTAAATGCATCAATATTGATAATCATAATTTCAATATTGGTAGAGCTTGCAAATTGGCGAATTTGCGAAAGATCTTTTGAATTATAAATAAAATAACGATAGGGCAGATTATCAAACTCTGCTTGAAAATGCTCCCTTGTTACCTGAAGTGATTTATATACCCCTTCGCGAATAGCAACACTTGGTACGACAATAATAAATTTGGTAAAGCCATAGCGTTGATTTAACTCAAAAATCGTCTTGCTGTAAACATAAGTTTTGCCTGTTCCCGTTTCCATCTCAATAGAAAACTGCTTTTGCTCTAGCGTCTTACTCGCCAAGAGTTTATTGTTCTGTTGCACCTCTTGTAAATTTGCTAATATGCTTTCATCACTAATTAATAATTGATTACCATAACCAAATTCATTTAACGCTAATTGTCCTTGTTCTGAATGCAAGAAAATAGAAGAATTCCGTTGTGGTTGGCCTTTAAACAAATCAATGACGCTTTTAACCGCATCATTTTGAAATTCTTGTTGTTTAAATTTAAGTTTCATATCGCCGCCTCAAGATTCCCATCTTCAATCTCATGGAGGATAATAGAAAGGAGAACACTAGAAAGTTACATGATAGCATATTTGCAAACTCCCATATGCGCGTGGCCAGTGGCACACCCTCCCCCCAATTAGTGCAGAAATGACGTCGCTCTTGGTACTGGACGCGTTACGTCGGTGCTAACCTTCTCTATTTTTTTGCAGAACAGAAAGCGCGTATCAGGCTCTCTAGCCATACTTAGAGTACGCAAAGTTATTCATCACTCTACAACACTTTAAGCGCGCAATTTTATGTTTTGTATTAAAGGATTTTTGCTTTCAAAATATACGAACAACATCACACAAAGTAGAATAAACAAGCTGCCCCCAACATTAAACCAAACCTTCTCTGTAACCAGCACTGTTGCACCGAAACAGTTAACAATAGCGTGGACAAAAAAAGGCGCACACGCATAAAATTTAGAGCGCGTAACAACACCACGATACGCCAAGCATGTATTGAAAATATGCATGAGTATGACGCTTATCAAAGCACACAAAAAAATACTCGCTTGCGTCCAGGAATAAAAAATTACATACTCATTGGCTAATAAGCTAGATCGAATAGGCCAACCATTATAAACAAGGAAAGGCCCTAGCGCCTTATGAACTAATTCGCATAAACCCCAGCCTATGCCAATATTCAGCGGCAAACGCCACAACAAACTAGGCGAGCACCGATAAAACTTAGTAACTAACCAACGACGCATAGCTTCTTCTGCTACAACAAAAAAAACCGAAAATGTTAAAAATAAAAAAACAAGCGCCAGCCCCTGCTCTGCACGACTCTTGGTTTCAACAATACTCATCATATAAAGCGTTTTTATTACAGATTGCTCCCAAAAAGCAATAAACCCGCCAGCAATGCAGCTAGCAACAAACCATCCCACAGCACCAGCGACAACCAATTTGAACTTCAGAAAATGATGAAACACACATAGAAGAAAAACAACGCCAAGCACTTGCAGTAAACGTAAGGCATCAAGTTTATGTTCTGTTTCCGAGTAACGCCATACTAACAGAACAATCACCCCAAAAACTATGCCGCTCAACAGCACATTTATCCAACTAAATGTAGAGCGAAAAAAATTATAAATGACAGCGCCATAAATAAGGCCTGCGAGAAGCGAAGTAATAAATAAAACCAACATTATTATGCCCCCTCATTTACTAAAGCGTAACTGCTATTTTTCTTCATGGATAATCTGTCTTGCACAAAATCATAAATTTGCCGCATAAGAGCAAACATAAGAATAGTAGCGATTGTATAATGCCCAATTGCAAGAAGTTCTGGCTCAGCGGCCCGCCATGAAAAGCGCGCCCAAGCCGCCAAGCATTGTAAAAGCAGGATAAGAACAAAAAAACGCCATTTCTTGTCAAGGCAAACCACAAGCATTAAAAAAGTTGATAAAAGATTCAGACCTATAATAAACGTATAATATATTACCGTCTCAAGTAAAGAAAGTAAGGCGTCCCTATCAAGACTAAAAGCCCCTTTTAGGATTTTCACAGCTTCTGGTAGAGATGTAAGCAGTGCAAGCCCTATAGCAGCCCCCCAAATCCCCATTCCCACGCCCAGTGCTGCCTCTACACCATTGCCATTATCTTCTGCCACCCAATGAGAGAGCAAAAAAAACTGCATAATCGCCATGCCTATAGGGAATAGACCAACAGCAAAAACAATATTAGGCGTACTATAAGCAGAAAAATCAAAAATCAAACTGCCTATCATACGCATAAAGCCGTATAGAAAAAAAATCAAAAGCACATAACAACCAGCGCTTGCCCCAATAATCGCCTTCGTGCCTTTAAACATTTTAACCAAAGAGAGTAACCAGCGGTACCCCAATATAAGCGAAAGCGCCAAAACATAATAAGGAAAATAACTCGTAGCGCCATAAACATAAAGAAAAACAAGACACAAAACAACGAGCAAGAAAACCAAATGTTCAACCAATGTTTTTTTCTTCATCAAAGGGAAAATAATCAGCACCAGACAAAAAACGGCGCCAATAACAGATAATGTCAATTTGTCAAGCATTATTGCAAGCCTCAAAAATAGAATTTATTAATATTGCATAGCCTGAAGAAATGTCAAACATAAACAAAAGACCAACCGCAAAATGAATTACAAAAGGCAGATAGGAATAGACCTTGCGCTTATCTTGGAAACCAAGATACATAAAACGCGTATTTACAACATGCATCAATACAATCATGCCCGCGGCAATAAGATAGCTGATCGCTTGTGGACAAGATTCAAATGCGACATAGCCCACCATTTGTGGCGCCCTATCAACACGGTAATTCAAGTAAAGAAAAAGAGCTGGGAGGGTCTTATAGCATAAGTCTAGAACACCCCAGCCCAGCCCAAAATAAAGGACCTCACGCGCAGCTAATTCTGACTTATATACGCGAAGCAACCACAAACGCAAAAGCTCCGCAGTTAAAACTGATATCAAAAGGATAAAAAAGGGATAGTTTGCAGCAACCAAACTCGTGTAATGCACCACCTGCTGCTGGCTATTATTAGCAGCAGACAAAGCAGGCAATGGCAACAAAGAGCTCAAATATACAAAACCTGCCCCAATACACAAGGCAGCAACTGCACCACAGAATCCAAGAACTAAATATTTATATAAGTAGTGCTCGTACAGAATTAAAAGCATGCCAAGATAACATACCAAAAGCAAAGATAAGTCTGTAAGCCCACTTTCACTATGTGGATAAGCGAAGATGATAGCGCAGGAAAGGCCAGCTAGCCCCCCCAAAATGACGCGCTCGCCCAACAAGCCAT
Organism: Bartonella sp. MR63HLJHH; assembly: GCF_042194155.1. NCBI lineage: Bacteria > Pseudomonadati > Pseudomonadota > Alphaproteobacteria > Hyphomicrobiales > Bartonellaceae > Bartonella > Bartonella sp. MR63HLJHH. Next base: position 20,793 of record NZ_JBHIMN010000004.1, on the reverse strand, counting down.
TGTTTTTAAGGAGACGAGGGCTGGAACTTATCCCAAAACTAAGCAGCATTCCAAAAATTAAGTCAGACATATAATTTCCTTAAAGCGCCTTGCCCTCCCAAGCATACCAAGATATTATTGCGGGAGAAAAACTCCCTGCTAAGAGGCTGATAGTGTACCCCTTAGCAAGGCCTTTACCTTGTTAAAAAAGCCAAGTCAAACAACAATTTCACCACTTAGAGCGAGCACAATCCCAACCAGCTTTAGCAATACCCGCGGCTGCGCCACGGGACCCCGCCTACTATTGCTCCAGAAACTGCCCCTCCTGGGTTGGCTGCTCTAGGCTTTAGGATAACCCAAAGAACTATAGCCTCCTGTCTTCTCACTCAGTTTTCTTTTTAAACGGGTTAATCACGCTAAGCTTCACATTCTTTGATTTAATGTAACGCGCGTACACATAAACAACAAACATCAAACAAATCCAATTTCTAACCATTCTATAGTCATCATCTGTATGAACAAACGCTACATAATAAGAAACAAAGAGGCTAAAAAACAGCTCTGCAAGAACATCAAGGACCAACCAATAATATTTCTTTGTAGTAACAAAGAGAACCATCAAAAATGTCAAAAAAACTTGGCCCGTTAGAATAGCAAAACCAAACACCGCATAATCAAACATTTTTTTCACTGCCTCCCTGTTTGCAAAACCTATCTGTTGATAGATTTCTCGAAGGTCTGATAAAAGCAGTGATGACACAAAAAAGACGCCTATGGCAAACCCACAGCCAATGCAAATGCTTAAATCTAGCACTGACATAGATTTTTCCTTCAAAGCTTTAGCAATTAGGACATAGCGAGCCCCCCCTATCATCAACGGAATAATGAAAAGCAGATAAATATAGCTCGAAAGCTGCAGATCAAAAAAATCTAACAGAAGGTCATCACTCACAACAATAAAACCAGCTGCGATGAAAAAAATGGGGCAACTTGCGATAATGGCCAAACTAAAGCATTTTATATTGTTTACTATATTGGGTATAAATTCAATGCAAAAAGAAAGAAAGAACATAATTATAGCAACATGAGAAGATGTTATCGACACATCGTCTATATACTCAAAGATATATATGATGGGAGGAACAACCAATGCCGCCACTATGAATGCAACCATGCTCCCTTTGTATAACATGCTTTTTCCATTAATAGCAATAGTTTTGAAGAATAGATACATGCCAAACCACAGACAAAAATAAGCGAGCACTAAACCAAACGCGCCCATAGCTCCTCCTGTGTAATATTCCAAACATAAAGGCGGCACCTTTTACAGTACCACCATTCTAGGCTTTAGGATAACCCAAAGAACTACATCAAAAGTGCATCAACATCCCACCACCTGAATTAGCAAAAGATTGACCCAAAAACTGTGTGCCACACTGGGCAGCAGCCACACCATAACCAAGATAACCACCTATGGTGCCTCCGAATTCATTGCCTACAATTTGCCCAAAGCTTGCTGAGGTCATGGCAGCATAAGGATTACGCCCAACCCCTGCTCCTAAGGCAAGACCACCCAGAAAGCCAACCTTACCACCATGCTTGCTACCAAACGCAGTACCAGAGTTATATTTGCTACTAAAATTATCGGCACTGCAATAATCGTGCGAACGACTTGAACTTCCCATTTATTTTCTCCAATTTAGTGTATAAATAAATCCCCCAAGGTTACTTATGTCCCCGCGCCAAAATGGCTTACCCATAATTAACCACCGAAACACCCCTGGAGATATGAATGCATTTTCATGCAAGTTCGCATTTATAATATATAGTTGACAAAATCAAGGGAACTGTGTCAAAAATATGGCATATTTTAGTAAATTTATTGCTTACTTATTTTATGTGTTTAAACTTAATGGTTTATATTATGAGCAATAATAATGAAAGTCGAATAAGATTCTCTTAGTTTACAAAATATACTAGAAGTATATAAATATACTGATAGAGATATTTATTGTTGCAATTGCAATCAGAATTATAGATTTAGTTAACCCGTTTATATTTCAAGCGATTATTGATCGTATCATTCCGTTTTGGGCAAAATTTGAGGAAAATCATCCGCGCAAGGTCTCTGCTCCGTGACGGCTCACACGCAAAAAAGCCCGCCAAGCACGGCTTTTAACCGCCTCACAAAACGCCAAAAATAAGAATTAGAAAAGTTGTAACAAGATAAATGGTACGGTTGGTGGGATTTGAACCTACGACCTCTGGTGCCACAAACCAGCGCTCTAACCAACTGAGCTACAACCGCATAAAAAGAAAATGTATCATAACTGTTCACGATTTCGTAAACATTTATTCTTATGCTTATGTGACATAAGGAAAATCAACAAAGTTTGCAAGCCCCTTTAAAAAAATCTCGCAATTTTTTGTGAAGAAAAAAGCGTTTTTACAAAGGAAATTTTGCCCAACGCTCAAGACTGTGATCACGATAGCCTTTTATGTTATCAACACCGTCTTGTTGCATCATCTGCAAAATCTCTTGCAGAATAGTTATAGCAAGATTTGGACCTTCATAAACCATCCCACTATATAATTGAATTAAATCTGCACCAGCTTTTACTTTTTCCAAAGCGGTTTGTGCGTCCTTTACACCGCCAACACCAATAATTGCAATCTCCTTCCCTAATTTTTGACGCATTTTTGCAAGCACAATAGTAGAACGCTCAAAAAGTGGACGTCCAGAAAGCCCCCCCTCTTCATTACTGAGGTGACTATTGCTAAGACCTTGGCGTGAAAGAGTTGTATTGGAAACAATCAGTCCATCAAAATCAGAAAGTTTTATTTCTTCTGCAATATCATCCAATTCTTTCTCTGATAAATCTGGAGCAATTTTTAAAAAAATGGGAATGGAAAATCCATGCTTTTTCTCTTGCTCCTTTCGCGCTTGCGAAACTGCACTCAACAAAAGATGCAAACTGTCACGGGACTGTAAATCACGTAAACCTGGTGTATTAGGAGAAGAAATATTAACCGTAAAATAATCAGCAACATCATAAAAATGAGCAATACCAACAGTATAATCATCAATCTTATCGACCGTATCCTTATTAGCTCCAATGTTAACTCCTACAACACCAGTTTTTTTACACGCGCGCAATCTGTTGTAAACAACTTGATGTCCGTCATTATTAAAGCCCATTCTATTAATAATCGCTTCATCTTCTTTTAAACGAAAAAGCCGTGGTTTAGGATTTCCAATCTGAGGCTTTGGTGTCACTGTCCCAATTTCAGTAAAACCAAATCCTAAACGAAAAATACCATCCACAACCTCTGCATTTTTATCAAACCCCGCTGCGAGACCAATAAAATTTTCAAACTCAAGCCCAGCAACAGTTACACACAAACGTTTATCGATAACCTTTTGACAGCCATTTAATCCACTTTTCAGCCCGAGAATCGCTAAACAGTGTGCTTGCTCTGGATCCAACATAAATAAGGCAGAACGGCCAATACAACGAAACAAACTCATCAATCCTTCTCCACAACATAAAAATAATCCATCGCACCTCACCTATATCTTTTAACACAAAAGATCACCAATCAAAGAGAGCATATTATCCAAATAATATTCCCCTTCTAGAAGAAAATTCATCACATAATAGCCATACATGTTTATATTAATGTATACTGTGTAAAAAACTTTTTATTCTCAAAAAACGTTTCTCTTTTTCGGCATTTTTCAAAGATTAAAACGTGAATCCTAATCTTATAAAATGCAGCATGAATTGAAACATCAATGGCTCTTCACTATAGCCATGGTTTTGTGACATCTCATGCAGACAAGCTCATAATTCTCTTAAAAATGCACGCAAATTATCCCTATTCCCAAAGTTCCTTTGTGTAATATTGTTTCCAATAGAAACAGAGCTTGCTCTATAAAGCTATTTTTTCCTAGCATTTATAGAATACATGGTTCATAAAATTATCTAAATTCATACTATTGTTGCGCTATTTATTAGCAACAGGATATTCAATCATTTGTACTCTATTGATAAATTTTTGAAGAAACTGCATTGTTTGCTTTGCCATTTCTGATGCGCTAAATACAATTTTGCATCTATAAGTGCTCTGTCTAAAATATAGTTTAAGTAATGACAGTTGATCATTGAACTCCCACCTATCATACCAACGATTTCCAAACCAAAATGATCTTGCAAACCCTAGAGCTCTGCTATTTATAAACTAATACAATCTTCCAGTAGATGAAATGTGTTTCTTCCATCAGAATTATCGCCATTTTAGCTCGTGCACCCCAGTAAAAATAGCTTTTAGATAAGCCATAATGCCCTCCTCCTAATTGCTATTATCGCTTACTGAATTAAGAGGAATTAAATTATAAGTTTTCTCCTGCCTCATCTATCTATTTCTTCCATCAGTGCTGAAATATATTTTTTATTTCCAAATTCTCTTTTTATAACAATACGTTATACCAATATATGCACTTCATCTGAGAAGCGTCCTGATAGCTCAACTTTCAACGCTGCTCATTTTGTGGTATTCTGTAAAAATCTTTCTTTTTAATATTATCATAAAAATCTTGAGGCAATTATATAAATTAAGCTACGGTTTTCTACTTTCTGTTGAAAAAAGCAGATATAGTTTTTATCAAAAAAGCTTTTCTCTCAGAAATGTTCTATGTACATTCAAATAGAGCCCTAATGCTCTTTATTAAGCCTTATAAAGTTCTTTGAAAATAATATTAATATTGTAATATAATCCTAAAAATAAAATCTGCCCTTTCCTTTTTCATCAAAAGCGGTAAGTAAATTACCGTATATCGCTTACATAAAGGGGAAAACGCAATGCTGAAAGAATTCAAAGAATTTGCCCTAAAAGGTAATATGATTGATCTTGCTATCGGTGTGATTATAGGGGGCGCTTTTGGTAGCTTGGTCAACTCAATTGTCAATGATATTTTTATGCCAATCATTGGACTGATTACAGGTGGAATTGATTTTTCTAATATGTTTATTCAACTTGCTGGCGAAAAACAAGCAACATTGAGTGCCGCCAAAGCAGCTGGAGCAACCATTAGCTATGGACACTTTATTACTTTACTTATCAATTTTCTCATTATTGCTTGGGTTCTTTTTTTATTCGTTAAAGCTATGAATAAAATCCGTAGAAAAGAAGAAGAAAGCCCCAAAAAAACGTCTTCAGAAGAACAACTTTTAACAGAAATTAGAGATCTTTTGGCTAAGAAAAAATAATTTTATGAAAGATTTACATCATGGAACACGAGGAAAAAACATTTCCACAGTTGTTCCATGATTGGGTTTTGAGAACAATAAAAATTGTCCTCCTCTTTCTTCCACCATTGCTTTACACATTGGGAGGCCTAAGCCTGTTCCTATAAAAGCGCTATCACCAGATCGGCCATCTTTGCGCTCTACTTGACCATAAGGTTTCAGTGCCTGTACAATCTCTTCTTCGTTCATCCCTATACCATTATCACTCACTGAAATTTTTACACGTTCTTTTCTATAAGAAACGTGAACAATGATCTGTCCACCCAAAGGTGTAAAACGAATAGCATTGGAAAGAAGATTCCATATAATCTGGCGAAACACTTGTTGTGATACAGGAATAAATGGAACATGAGGTGGAGCAACAATACGCATGATAATGCCGTTCTGATTGGCTTGAGTTTCAAGAAAAGCTATCGTCGCACGTAAACAAGATATCACATCAAATGTTTCAGAAATAATGGAAGAATCAATCTGGTTATTGGAACCAGAATAATTTATCTTCGAGCACTCTAGTAATTGATTAATCAGCAATAATATATGTTTTCCAGAGGAAATAATATCGCGTAAATATCCACGATAGCGCTCATTTTCTATCGAACCAAAACGGCCTTCTCTCATAATTTCTGCAAAACCAATAAGAGCATTCAAAGGTGTTCGTATTTCATGAACAACCCCAACAATTTTATCCTCTTCTGCTTTTTTTCCTCCTGATGGAACTGTTTGTGTCCTATCCCGCAACATAACAGCATAATTGCCTTGCTGTGCCAAAAATACAATCGTTATCAAAACGGTTATATTTTTATGATTTTTCGTCATTAAATCAGCTGTTTCTCTGCGATTTAAAACCTGATTTTTCCCCTCCACACGGATTGATTTAAAATATTTTTCAACGAAAAATCGGCTTTGCAAAGTAAATAATGAAGAGAGTGGCTGTCCTCGTAGTTCATTTATTTCATAACCCATCAATGCTAAGGCTGCCCTACTTGCTGATTGAATAAAGCCCTCTTCATCCAACCATAAAACACCATCTGTTGCTGTATCCAACAATGATAAAACTGCTGCGGGCTCTTTTACGAGAGCTTGTTCTATAGCATTTACCGGCAATGTTTGTGTATATGGTAACTGAATAGCTGTTTCTTCAACTAATTTTTTTTCTTTTACCGATGAATTCAATTCATCACGTAATTTCTCTGCAATTTCATGAAAAGCTGAACGTTCTATCTCCGTAAGACATGGCATTTCTGTTTCCAGCTTTTCATCTCTTTTTTCTTGGACTTTTTTTCGTATTTTTAAAATACCAAAGCCACGAAACCCCTTAAGCTGCTTTTTAACATCAAAAATTGGCAAAGCCGACAACTCAACATCAAGCCATTGTAAGCAACCATCAACAGGCCATTGAACAATCTCTTTACTCCAAGGCATAGCAGCTTCAATAAAATGACTGAGAACCAGATATCGATCATCATTAAATTGATGAGCAAGCTCACGAAAGCTACATCCTAAAATAGAGGAAGAGAGAGGACCAACAACTTCAGCTAGCTCTTTTGAGACTTCACAAAATAAACCATTATGATCGATTTCCCACGTAAAAGGCCGAGGCAAAAGCTCTGGTGTAAAACGAAAAGCTTCTTGCTGACATTTTAATTCATTTGTATTTAACTTCAATTCATCTGCTTTTAATGGCATAACTAAAAATAAAAAGTGTTGGATTTACTCTCAAATGAATAATGCTAATTTGTTTACAATTACCTGTTCTGGTTAAAATAACTTGATATCTCATATCAATTGTCTGTAGCAAAATTTTGACTGTTTCATCAACAAAACAAGAATAAAAAGAATCCTCCAACTCCTGTTGCTTATTCACCCATTATTGTAACAAATCTTGTTACAATAATGGTAACATCTCCCTCGCATAAATAGTACTCAAAAAGAATACACTTATTTTGCGCATTCATGTGCCTGTTTTAAAAAGATATCTCCCAAGCTCCCCAAGCTTATTTTACGACGGCATCCGTAAATGGTATAATGTAAAGTCCCCCATAACAGATAGCAAGGCATTGTACATTACATTTTTATGCTTATAAAATAGCTGGTTAAAACCATCATTATACTAATTTTAACCCCTAATGTTGTTACCAATAGTTCTTGGCATTTGAAGGCGTTCATAAGCGGCATTTTTATTTCTTTTTTTACTTTTTTACCCCTACATTATTATGATACGCAAGAAAATCGTTTTATTTGTTTCAACAGAAACAGATTTGAAATGAAAAAAATTTACGATATTTGAAATTTTTATTCAATATTTACAATGATAAATTATCATTATAAATCAATAAATTGCATTATAAAAATAGAAATAAAAATTTCTTTTTCACATAAAGTTTCTCGTAAGAACACCTTTCTTGTGCCAATAATATCAAATGATGACAAATTTAGTATAGTGCTTTAAAGCACCCAATGCAACAGAACTTGCATATTGGATACTCTTCTTATGATGCTCTCCATAATTCCCAAAAGACCTTTCTTTCATCAGAACCGCTATAGAAGAGAAAACAAAAATTATCTGTTCTCATATAAAGATTTGTTTAATTTCTTTACATTCCAGATCATCTAGAAATGTTAAAAATATCTCCCCTTTTGGTATCAGCAGTCAAAAGATCGCTTTTGCTTTATTACTCTCCACTCAATTTTTTAATATTATTATAAAAATAAATACATGGTCACATCTGCTTTGAAAAAATAAAACAAGCATTCGCTATTTAAATAATAACTGTCAAACATTTTAAAAATCGCATATTTTAAATCGCACATTTTAATGTGCTTTTTTATTTCCCTGCATTGAGTAAAATTTCACGTTTTCCCACATGATTAGCGGCTCCAACAATGCCTTTTTCTTCCATCCGTTCAACAAGAGAAGCTGCTTTATTATAGCCGATTGAAAGTCGGCGCTGAATATAAGATGTTGAACATTTTTTATCACGCATAACAATCTTTACAGCTTGATTATAAAGCTCCTCTCCCTCTTCATCAAAATTTTCTTCCTCAGAAACTTCAACCGTTGAATCGGCAGAAGCATCCTCTTTGTTATCGTCTTCATTATCCGTGACGGTGGCTAAATAATCAGGTTTTCCTTGCAGTTTAAGATGTGCAACAATGGATTCAACTTCTTCATCAGAGACAAAAGGTCCATGAACGCGTACAATACGCCCCCCACCTGCCATATGAAGCATATCTCCTTGACCTAAAAGCGTTTCAGCACCTTGTTCACCTAGGATCGTACGACTGTCAATTTTTGATGTCACTTGAAAAGAAATGCGGGTAGGAAAGTTCGCTTTAATTGTCCCTGTGATAACATCAACAGAAGGGCGCTGCGTTGCCATAATAAGATGAATACCAGCCGCACGCGCCATTTGTGCTAAGCGCTGAATGGCATTCTCTATTTCTTTCCCTGCCACCATCATGAGATCAGCCATCTCATCAACAATCACAACAATATAAGGAAGCTGCGTAAGATCCATGGCTTCTTCATGATAAAGCATTTCCCCTGTTTCCTTATCAAAACCCGACTGTACAGTACACATGATCGTTTCACCTTTTTGAGCCGCAAGTGCAACGCGTGCATTAAAACCATCGATATTACGTACACCTAACTTAGCCATTTTGCGATAACGCTCTTCCATTTCACGAACCGCCCATTTTAAAGCTGTTACCGCTTTTTTAGGATCTGTTACAACAGGTGTTAAAAGATGTGGAATGCCATCATAAACAGAGAGCTCTAGCATTTTAGGATCAACCATGATCAAACGACACTGTTTTGGTGTCATACGATAAAGAATCGACAAAATCATTGTATTAATTGCTACAGACTTGCCTGATCCTGTTGTTCCTGCAACCAATAAATGAGGCATTTTTGCTAATTCTACAATGACCGGCTCACCACTAATCCCTTTCCCCAAAGCAAGAGCAAGTTTAAATTCACTTTCACGAAAAGAACGTGTTTGAATTAATTCCCGTAGATAAACGGTTTCACGAACCGCATTGGGTAACTCAATCCCTATAACATTCCGTCCAGGAATAACAGCAACGCGTGTAGAAATAGCAGACATAGAACGCGCAATATCATCAGAAAGATTAATAACGCGCGATGACTTTACACCCGCAGCAGGCTCAAATTCATACATTGTAACCACTGGCCCTGGATGTACATGGATAACTTCACCCTTAATGCCAAAATCTTCCAAAACACTTTCCAAAAACCCAGCACCGCGTTCCAATGTTTCCTGAGGAATCATCGTACCTTCATGAAAAACAGGTTCCTGTAATAAATTGATCGGAGGAAACTCATAAGCATCACTGTAAATAGATTGAATATTTTGCATAAAAGCAGAATCATAATTGCTTAATGGCACGCGGGCAGATTGCAATATTTTCGTTTTACCGTTTGCTTGCATCACAGACAAATCTTTTAAATTTGGTGTGACATTCTTTGTTATGCAATCGACAATATTATTGGTTTTTTTCGTCTCTATACTAGATTCAGCGTCGCTTAGTGCCTCAATATCGTTTAACGCCCTTGCATTACTTAACGTATGAGCGGAATCTTCAACAGAAAGCTTAGAATGACATTCTTTAGTAATATCATTATTTGTATGCATTAAATCAGAAATTTGCTCAACGCCTCGCATCCTTTCCGCTGGAGATTCCGATGTAATGGAATCATAGAGTTGCGGAAAGCGGTATTCGAGAACACGGTAAAGAGCAGTTATTGACTCATCAAAGACAGAAGGAATATCGGATGTAATTTTATTTGTCGTGTCAATCGATGTTTGATCCTCTTTTGAAGTTTGAGTATCCATATGTTCAAATATCAAAGATACGCATTCAAAAAATGCATCATCGGAAAGATGCCAAGCAGGATTCATTTTTTGTAGCACATTTTCTACTTGTAATTTATGCTCTTGTTTACCCTCCTCAAGAGGGATATTTTCTGATGGTATACGAGTAACTTGTCGTGACAACTGCTTCAAAACTGTTGAATGACAAACCGACGTTTTATTTTCTATTGATTGAGGATTAATGACTTTTTTTGTCGATGAAACGCTTGTTGTTTTCTTGTTACAACGTACAATATCTGTATCTGTATCTGTAATTTTTTTTTGATCTTGCTTCGTAAAAATTTTAAACTGCTTTGCAAAAACTGGATCTGTTTCTATACGACGACGCAAAATCTCAACTTCTGGGGTTCGCGTGAAACGGACATTTTTTCCGAGGGTAAATGCCTTTTTCCATACTTCCGGATAAGGAAATATCTCAGTAATCTTAACAGATAAATCTTCTCTTGATGCACCTTTCGTACCATCATCAGAAAAAGAAGACGTAGAAATAGATTTTGTTTTCGAATTATGCATGGCACCCAACAAATTTATAGCAATGAGAAAAATAACCTTTTCAAAAAGAATTCGTAGAAACTATCATACGAAGGTTAATAACCTTTTGCTGATGGTTACTTTTTAATGAAAAAAATAATGCCATAATGCATATTCATAATCTCCCTTCTGCGTATTTACGATATAAATTGCCTAGTTTATGGTGTCATAGAGCTCGTATTTCATTTGTTTTAAAGAAAACTTCATGATAAAAAAGCTTCAAGAAAATTGTCTATAGCTCTCTTTCTCTCCCATTTCATAAAAGCAATTAGTCCCAATAATACAAATGGGTATATAAGCATTGCTCTGTTGAATTCTCCATGCTCAATTATCATGATACAATCTAATTTCTCGCGTTTTTATAAGATTACCCTTGTTATCCTCGTTTAAAACGGCTTAGACTAAGATAATCATAATTAAATAAACACAAATAAAAAAAAGGGAGTGAATTATGTTTAATAAACGGAAATTTTATATCAATGGTCTATGGGATGACCCAAGCACTCCTCACGATTTTGACGTCATTAATCCATCAACAGAAGAGGCTTGTGCTGTCATTAGCCTTGGAAGTACAGAAGATGCCGATAAAGCAATTAACGCGGCTAAAGAAGCGTTTCAAAAATGGAAAACAACGTCACCAAGTGAGCGTCTTGGGTTCGTTGAAAAAATTCTAAATATCTATGAAAAACGTTCTAAAGACATGGCAAAAACCATTTCAATGGAAATGGGAGCACCGATTGATATGGCACTTAATGCGCAAACCGCAACTGGCAGTTCCCACATTCGCAATTTTATCGAAGCTTATAAAGAGTTCTCGTTCCAAGAAACTTTAATAAAGGGAAATGAGCAAGCAATTCTTCACTACGACCCTATCGGCGTCGTAGGATTAATTACGCCATGGAATTGGCCCATGAATCAAGTAACTCTTAAAGTTATCCCTGCTCTCTTGGCTGGCTGTACCATGGTATTAAAGCCCTCTGAAATTGCGCCTCTTTCTGCTATGCTTTTTGCTGAATTTTTAGATGAAGCCGCGCTCCCTGCCGGTGTTTTTAATTTAATCAATGGTGATGGTGAAACTGTCGGCTCTTACCTCTCAGCACATCCAGATCTAGAAATGATTAGCTTTACTGGTTCAACTAGAGCAGGAAAAGATATTTCTAAAAATGCTAGCGCTACTTTAAAAAGAGTCTGTCTAGAACTTGGGGGAAAAGGAGCGAATATTATCTTTTCTGATGCCGACTCAGATGCTATTCAACGTGGTGTGCGACATTGCTTTTATAATAGTGGACAAAGCTGTAATGCACCGACTCGTATGCTTGTGGAACAAAGCATCTATGACAAAGCCATAAAAATAGCTAAAGATATTGCAGAAACAACAAAAGTAGGACCAAATTGCCAAGAAGGAAATCATATTGGTCCCGTCGTTTCAAAAAAACAATATGATAAAATTCAAGATCTTATCCAATCGGGAATTGATGATGGTGCAACTCTTGTTGCAGGCGGAACTGGTTTACCAAGAGGAATTGAACGCGGTTATTATGTCCGTCCAACAGTCTTTGCTGATGTAAAACCTCATATGCGTATTTTCAAAGAAGAAATCTTTGGTCCAGTTCTCTCGATTCTTGCTTTTAATACAGAAGAAGAAGCTGTCGCTTTAACGAATGACACTGAGTATGGTCTTACAAACTATATTCAATCACAAGATCGCAACAAATGTCGTCGTATTGCGGCACAAGTACGCTCTGGTATGGTAGAAGTTAACGGACATGGATTACCCAGTGGAAGCTATTTTGGAGGTGTAAAATTTTCTGGACGCGCCCGTGAAGGGGGACATTGGGGAATTAAAGAATTCCTCGATAGTAAAGCAATTTCGTACTGGTAAAATCTTATTAAAAACTTAATAGGAATCGTATGGTAATACAAAAAATAACGGATGAAGGTGCTCTTGGGCAACGTCTTGATCAGTGGCTAGCAAAACAATATCATAATGTGTTCTCACGTTCACGTTTGCAAACCCTCATCCGTGAAGGCTATCTTAAAATTGATGGTCAATTCATAAAAGAACCAAAAACAAAATTAAGACCTAAGCAAATAATTGAATTGGCAATGCCTGACCTTCGTGATGCAGAACCTAGTGCTGAAGCTATTGCATTGGACATCCTTTTTGAAGATGATCATATCATTGTTATTAACAAACCAGCAGGTCTTGTTGTTCATCCTGGCAATGGAAATTGGACCGGTACGTTGGTTAATGCCCTTATCTATCACTGCGGTAATAGTTTATCTGGTATAGGTGGTGTTAAACGCCCCGGCATTGTCCATCGTCTCGATAAAAATACAAGTGGTGTTATGGTTGTTGCAAAAAATGATCTGGCTCATAAAAGTCTCAGTGCTCAATTTTCTGATCATGGACGTACCTGTGCATTAGACCGACGCTATCATGCCTTGATTTGGGGGACACCTCACCGCAATGTTTGGACAATTGATGCATCACTTGGCCGTTCGCCCCACAACCGAACAAAGCAAGCTGTTATCCATAAGCAAAACCCTTATGCTCGTCATGCTGTTACACATTTTTCTTTGCTAGAAAAATATGGCTCTCATGCAGACTCAACATCTTTTGCTAGCCTTCTGGAATGTCGCTTGGAAACTGGACGCACCCATCAAATCCGTGTTCATATGGCTCATATTGGGCATCCACTCATAGGCGATACAGTTTATGGAAACGCTTTTAAAACAAAATCAAACGCATTCAACCCCACTATTAGAAATGCAATCGATCAATTCAACAGACAGGCACTTCATGCCGCAAGTCTCACTTTTGAACACCCTTCTACCGGTAAAGTTATGTCGTTTTCCGCACCACTACCTCAAGATATGGCTAAACTTATTAAGCATTTTAAAAAAATGAATTGAAACTTTTCTCCTTCTCAAGATTTCACAATAAAATATCTTTTTTTGAACAAAATTGAAAAATATGCTAAAGTGAATGTGCACAGGTATTACTATCTGAAACATAGAATTTGCCTTATCAGGGAATTCAGACAAAAGGAGGGTGCTATTATGGCCCATATGAATTTGTTATCAGTAACCACAAGCGATGGCGGATTAAACCGTTATTTGGAAGAAGTACGTCGTTTTCCAATGCTTGATCCAAAAGAAGAATATATGTTAGCTCAACGTTACCGTGAGCATAATGATTTAAAAGCAGCGCATAGGCTAGTAACCAGTCATTTGCGTCTTGTAGCTAAAATCGCGATGGGATATCGCGGCTATGGACTCCCCATTGGGGAAGTCATTTCAGAAGGCAATGTTGGACTCATGCAAGCTGTTAAGCGTTTTGAGCCAGAACGTGGTTTTCGTCTTGCAACCTATGCAATATGGTGGATTAAAGCATCAATCCAAGAATATGTATTGCGGTCTTGGAGTTTGGTGAAGATGGGGACAACAGCTAATCAAAAGCGCTTGTTTTTTAACCTTCGTAAATTAAAAAGTAAACTTCAAGCACTTGATAACGGTGATCTCAATGCAGAACAAGTAAAAGAAATTGCAACTCAGTTGAATGTCTCAGAAGATGAAGTTATATCAATGAACCGCCGACTTGGTGGTGACACTTCACTCAACGCACCCCTTCGTACAAAAGAAGGGGAAAACAGCGAGTTGCAAGATTGGTTGGTGGATGAATCTAACGATCAAGAACAAGTTTTAATTGAAAAAAGTGAATTGGAGAATCGTCGTTCCATGCTTATAAATGCCATGGACAATCTCAATGAACGTGAAAAACGTATATTCAAAGCACGTCGTTTAAACGATATACCATTAACTCTAGAAGAACTCTCTGGTGAATTTAACATTAGTCGAGAACGAGTAAGGCAAATTGAAATGCGTGCATTTGAAAAAGTGCAAAATTCTATCAGAGATTCCGCTTTATCTCAAAGTCAAATATAAGACTCTAGAATTAGGTATGAAGCCAATTGTTTGCGCATTTTTAAAGTAGAAATGAGAAAAGCGTATGTTGGCTTTGTACTTGTAAATTAGTCTGTAGAATCCTTTGAGTTATAGTATACAATTTTATTGAGCGTGTTTGATATAACTAATAAAAATCAATATCGAGAAATAACCTTTTATTTTATTTGCATCTATGTTTTATTTTTCTGATCAAGAACTGTTAACTTATCTTGTTGTGCAAGCCATTGTCCAATAACTTTATTGAAAATAGACTCACCTGTTGGCCCTTTTGCAAAAGTTAATTCATTTATACGTCCGTTTTTATCCGTTAACACTAAACGCACCCAATCTAATTCTCGCATCAATTGCAAATTTCGATCAAGAAATGGATGATTACCACTCAATGCAACAAGAAAAAAATCATCGTTAATTTTTGTAGAAATAGTTCTTACTAAAGGCTGCCCAATAGATTGTTCACTTGCTTTAAAGGTTAATGCTTGAACACTGCTTATAGCTTTACCTGAGAATTTATCAGAAAGAATAAAAATAAGATCCATAATATATGCAGCAGGAAATGACCGATCGGTATTGCGACGTAAAATTAACCGTAATGATAGCCCTTCATCAGGAATTGTTATATCACCTTGTATGGCTGTTTCTTCTGGAGCCCCCTTCACATAAGACTCCTTTATAAGCGTCCAGCGAACACTTCCGGTTGCTATCTTTTCTGCATCATAATTTGTACGTGCTTGATAAAAAACAGCTTCACCTAATTTATCAAGCGATTGCAAATTGCTGGAAACAACGGTTGAAACTCCTTCTTCATCCGAAGAATCTGTCGCTTGTTTTAAACCGACATCAATTTCACTCCCATCCTCTAATAAACGTTGTGTTAACTTTCTCTTAACCGAAAGTGCCTTTGGTACTTCGTGAGAAACTTGAAGATTTTCTCCTAACACTTGATGATCATTTGATACAAATACACGCCCACCAATAAAAAAAATACCAATAGTAAAAACAGCAAAACTAACAATAGAAACAGCACTTATCACAATACGCCTTTGCACCAATGATTTATTAGCACGACGTAAAGCCTGAGAAAAAATATGCGAAACAATATGAGGATTATCTTCTTGCGACGAAGAAATCTTTAACTCACAGCTATTAACATGCTGAGAAGGTACATCAGCCTCCATATTAACAGGCTCTGCATCTGGTATATCTGATACCCAAGGCTCATCAAATAACTTGCTATCCTTTGGATGTGTAACAAAATCCTGCTTTCTTTTTATGTCTACCACTGAAAATTCATTATTCTTTTGTAATATAGTTTTTTTTGTATATTTCTTATCTTCATTTATATTTGTGGAATCCCACCCAATAACTGAAGAAAGCAACTTCTTTTCAACTGCTAAATATTCTTCTTCAACAGTTGCAATAGCACTCTGAAGAATCTTTCTTTGTTCATCTGCTATTGCTTGTGGTATTTTTGCTGTTACAAATTGATATTCTAGTGTTTCGATAGCCCGTTTATAAATCCGCTTACGCACTTGTGGTGTAACATTATTTTGTGCATTAATTGCCTTTTTTAAGATTCCAACGAAATCTACCATTTCCTCTATAATCTCTCTTAAACTAAGCAAAGAAACCCTAGCACTCAGGCTAAAACGGCTTTATTTTAGGCTCATAAGTTTATTGTCATTTATATTGGTACAACTATTGTCATAGTGTAAAATGAATATGAAAAATAAACAATGTCATTTTACACCTTTCTTTCACGCACTCTTAAAAACTCTTTTTGTTAAAAGATATAGAAGTGAACAAAAGATCTATATGGAAACCTAAAAATAATAATCAATTTGCAAAAGGATCTGTAATAAGAATAGTATCTTCACGTTCTGGACTCGTAGATAATAAAGCCACTTTTGTGTTAATCAGTTCTTCAATATAGCGTATATATTTAACAGCTTGCATTGGTAAATCTTCCCACCTCAATGCATGGGCTGTTTTTTCCTTCCAACCTTCTAATGTTTCATAAATAGGCTTCACACGGGCTTGGGCTCCCATGGAAGAAGGTAAATAATCAATCCTTCTACCATCAAGCTCGTAACCAATACAAACTTTTATTTCATCCAAACCATCCAAAACATCAAGTTTTGTCAATGCTATACCTTGAACACCGCAAACTACTACCATCTGACGGACTAAGACAGCATCAAACCAACCACATCGACGCTTTCGACCCGTTACAACACCAAATTCATGCCCACGCACTCCCAGAAATTCACCAATATCATTTATCTGCTCTGTAGGAAAAGGTCCTTCTCCAACACGTGTGGTATACGCTTTTGTAATACCCAAAACATAATGAATTGCACTAGGTCCCATCCCTGAACCTGTACATGCCTGCCCAGCAACCGTATTCGATGATGTTACGTACGGATAAGTCCCAAAATCATTATCGAGTAAAGCACCTTGCGCACCTTCAAAAAGAATGTGTTTCCCTCCTCGATAACCTTCATCTAAAAGACGCCACGTACAATCCATAAAGGGCAAAACTTTATCCGCAACTTGCATCAATTCATCATAAAGCGCTTGAGAATCAATCTCTACAACACCCATCCCACGACGCAAAGCATTATGATGCCTCAAAAGCCGCTCAATCTTAGCCATAAGTGTATCTTTTTCTGCTAAATCCATCACTCGGATAGCACGACGTCCCACCTTATCTTCATAAGCCGGTCCAATACCACGCTTTGTTGTACCAATCTTTAAACCAGATAAACCGCTTTCTCGAATTGCATCAAGATCACGATGCAAAGAAAGAATCAAAGGAGCATTTTCAGCAATACGTAAAATTTCCGGTGTGATTTTCACGCCCTGATCACGTAGCTTTTTTAACTCTGCTACAAAATGATGGGGATCAACTACAACACCATTCCCAATAATTGATAACTTCCCACGAACTAGACCCGATGGTAAAAGTGATAATTTATAACTAACTCCATCAATAACCAATGTGTGGCCAGCATTATGCCCCCCCTGATATCTCACCACGATATCTGCTCGCTCAGACAACCAATCTACAATTTTACCTTTGCCTTCATCACCCCATTGTGTACCGACAACAACTACATTGGCCATAACTTTCTCCGTCGTGTTTAGTCAAAAAAACCAGCATTCAAAAACAAACACTTCTTTATAACGAAACCTTAGAGCAAGTGCGACTCCTCATTTCAGATTTTTCTCAATCTTCAAGTTATTAAATTTTCAAATTTTAACGATAAGCAAATATCAAAATATTTTAAATCTGTCATTTTTGCTACAAAAAGTAAAAAAATAGAGATTTTAATTTGTGCGTATCCAACACCTGACAGAGCATTTATTCCTCCTCTTAATCTTTTACAATTCATGTAATATTTAGAGGCTGTTTGTCTGATACAAGAATACGAAAGATCATCATAATCTCTCGTATCCTTTTTCTGTTTAAAAACACCCTGTGAAAATCACCAGTAATTATTTAAAGCTGTGCTTTTTCAAATTGGAACGCCCACTCAAGCCATTGTGTTAAAATTTCAAGATCGGAAGCCTCAATTGTTATACCCGCCCAAATTCGAAGCCCCGGAGGAGCATCGCGATACGAACCAATATCATAAGCAACTCCTTCTTCATCAAGACGTTTCACAACCGCTTTTATGAAAGATACTCGCTTTTCCGTATCCAAAGCAGTAATCACTGGATCCACAATATCTAAACAAATAGCGGTGTTAGAACGCACTTCAGGATCTTTTGCCAAATATTCTAGCCATGGTGTTTTGCGAACAAAAGCATCAAGTACAGAAAAGTTTTTCTCCACCCGTGCTCTTAATGCCGCTGCACCTCCTAGAGATTTTGCCCACTTCAACCCATCAAGAAAATCCTCAACACAAAGCATAGAAGGTGTATTGATTATCTTTCCTTTAAAAATATCTTCGTTCAATTTTCCATTTTTTGTCATATAGAAAAGTTGAGGCATAGGCCAAGCTGGAACATAATTCTCAAGCCTCTCAACAGCACGAGGACTTAAAATCACCATACCATGCGCAGCCTCACCTCCCAAAACTTTCTGCCATGAAAAAGTAACAACATCTAATTTTGAAAAATCAAGATATTGCGCAAAAGCTGCAGATGTTGCATCACAAATGGTCAATCCAGCCCGCTTATGGGGAATGAAATCTGCATTAGGAATACGCACACCAGAAGTCGTCCCATTCCATGTAAAAACAACATCACGATCAAAGTCAAGTTGTGTTAAATCTGGTATTTCACCATAAGGAGCTTCAAAACGACGCACATCAGAAAGCTTTAATTGCTCGACAACATCTTTATTCCACCCAAATCCAAAACTTTCCCACGCCGCCATATCAATGCCACGCTCACCTAATAGAGACCATAGAGCAGCCTCAACAGCACCGGTATCTGAACCTGGCATAATTCCTATACGATGATCAGAAGGAACCTCAAGAATCTCACGGGTTAAATTAATAACTTCAGCAAGTTTTAATTCTGCTTCTCTAGATCTATGTGAACGCCCAACTAATGCATTTTTAAGAACATCAAGAGTCCAACCAGGCCGTTTGCTACAAGGACCTGAAGAAAAATTAGTATTATTGGGACGACTGCTTGGTTTTTGTAACATTATCATTATTTCTCCCCTTTTAGATGTGTTTTTCTTTATAAAGAAAAACAAATTATTATAAAGACTAATCAATAATCTTTTTAGAAAAAAGTCAAAAATATTTTCTATTATTTCGTATGCTTAAAATTCACTGAAACTTTATTAAAAAAACTTTCTTAATCATGCTTCTCGATTGATTCTTTTAATTTTTTGTATCATCACCACGATAAGACATTATTCTACTAACAATACACTAACACGTCCAATATGCCTATCAAATTTATTTTATGATAAAGATTCATTGATAACTCTCTAGAATAGGGAGATAAACTTATTAAAAAATCAATTATTTTTCTTTTGATGACTGGACAGAGAAAATTTTAATGTTATAACCGCAAGCGCTTTATATTTTTTATGAAGCATGCCCAGATAGCTCAGTTGGTAGAGCAGCGGACTGAAAATCCGCGTGTCCGTGGTTCGAATCCGCGTCTGGGCACCACTTTTTATTTTTCCTTATTTAGTATCTTGTTTTATTATATTTTTAAAACATGATGGATTCGTAAATAAAGGTTAGGGAATAGGATTTTGTGACATGCTTCTCAATTATTGCGAATCAGTTTTTTAAAGGGCATAATCAACTTCTTAATTAAGTAAATCTGAATGCGTACCTGTCCTATCAAAATGGATACGCTTTTCATCAACTATATAAATTAATAACCAATCGGGTTCTATATGAAGATCTCGACGAGGCTTCTAGTTTCCTTGTAATGTATGATCATTTAAAATAGATAGCAATTGCTTCTTATGAATTAGAAGTTGCATCACTCCTGTGAACTTTCGCATATCTTTTCCACGCTTTTTTGCTCATTTTACATCCTTTTTAAACTTTCCTGAATAACTCACTGAACGCATAATCAGATATCCAGTTGCTTAATCAAATCAGCAATATTTTCAGCATAAAAAAACATCTTCATTGCTATCGCTTTTATGAAAAATTTCAAGCGTTTCTTTATTGAGTATCTTATTATTTTCAACGTACACACAAATAAGATCACGTAAAATTTGAGATGCTGGACGGTGTTTTATTTCAGCTATAGCCATAAATGCGCTTTTTAGATTCATATCTACTTTAGCTGCTATAAGTCACTTTTTTCACTCATAATATTTCCTCTTTAAGAATTTTAATGATTAACATTATTTAGCTTAGTTAAAACATTTAACTTAGTTAAACATAGTGTTACTTATCATTAATATTAATTTCTTTTCTTAAAGAAAAAGTTTTTCAACTTTTTGTTAGCCACTTTTTGAGGTGTGAGAAGATACTTTCTAGAGTATCCATAAAGCGGGCAAAATCGATAATAAACACAAAGACAATGAAGGCAATCAATTTCATGATGCGTGACATCATCTTTAAGCCTTGATAGGTCTCTATCATCTCATGAAGGAGCTGTTGTTCTTTTTCTGTAAGACCTTT
>NZ_JBHIMN010000039.1:0-935 GCF_042194155.1 Bartonella sp. MR63HLJHH | reverse complement strand
AAAATTAAGAAATCATTTTCTAAAGAATTTCGCGCGTCTCAGAGTATGTTTAGAGTCGGATATTTGGTTTTTGTGTAAAAATACTTACTAATGCATCCATAATACGTGAAAAATCAAGCGCTAATAAGAGTATAATGAGTACAATCCATTTCGTATAACGAGACATCACTTTTACACTTTTGTAGGTCATGATGATTTCTTGAAGTATTTCTTTTTCTGCTTCTGTAAGCTCTATATCGTCTTGTGTTTTTTTTCTAGCCATGTTTCCACCCACACACGCGTTCACCTAGATTATTGTGCTTTAAAATTTCTCTTGCTAAGTTTGAACTGATGGCGTTCAGATCTTTCTTGTCTAAATAAATTGGCAACCAGCCAACACAAGAAGAAGCATATTTATTTGTCGCGCAACCAGTCAGAGAGAGCAGCACGCACATCAGCATCACTTTTTTGATTAACTTCATTTTCCACCTCCAGCCGTGTTGTGGCTGCTTTTAAAGCTTTTTCTGTTTGCTTTTGTTGCTCTGCTTTTTTCCCAAGAGTAAAAGCTCTTGCTAATGCAATAAAAAAAGCGGCTAAAGCCGCGCCTGTTAGCATCAGATTTCTTTTCATCCATAAGATCATAGGCGGTGCTCCTGAAAGCGTTTAGCAACAAAGAAAATGCCAGCACATGCGGCTAAAACCATAATGGTTGCCAAAGCCCATTGGATTGGTCCATTGCCTGCTAACAAACCACCAAGCCCAGAAAAAGAGCCAATAATCGGAGCAAGTGCTTCTGCTTTGAAAATCCCCGTTGGTGCTTGCGTTTCTACTGTTTGATAATTGGAGGAAACATAAGCCCCTTTTGCCCATAGCCCTGTTTCTGCTGCGCGCCGGTGTGCTAGACCTTCAAGACGCTTCCCGCCTGCTTTGGTCCATTTCTGTAGCTCGGCAGGGAC
>NZ_JBHIMN010000038.1:0-1033 GCF_042194155.1 Bartonella sp. MR63HLJHH | reverse complement strand
TATGATAATGCCCATGTTTTTTGTAATGCTTGGATTAAGGATTATTCAAGTATCTATGGTCATGCCAAGGTTTCTGGATCGGCTCGTGTTGGTTGCTTTGTAAGGATTTATGATCATGCCAAGGTCTATGGCAAATCAAATATTGATCATCATGTGCAAATTTATGGCAATGCTGTTGTCAATAGCCGTGCAAAAATTCGCAATGATATCTGTGATGATAATCAGTCACTAAAAGACGCTGCTTAAATAACGCGTGGGCGCGGCGGGGGTGCCCTCCTTTAAACATCTCATTTAAAAATTTAAATCTCTGTATAAAGGAATTGTGCTATGCAAAAGAAGTTTGCACTCACAAATGAAACGCGTGTATTTGGTAATCATACTCTTTATCGCATTAAAGCATTAAAAGACTTTTCTGATGTTAAGGCTGGCGATCTGGGTGGCTTTATTGAAAAGGAAGATAACCTTTCTCATGATGGCAATTGCTGGGTCTATGATGAGGCTCTTGTGTTTAAAAATGGTCACGTTTATGAAAATGCAAGGGTTTATGACAATGCTATCGTTGCTGGCTATGTTTATGATAATGCGCATGTTTATGGCAATGCTGTTATTTCTGATAATTCCCATGTCTATGATAATGCCTATGTGTATGGCAAGGCTATTATTTATGATAATGCCTATGTTTATGACAATGCTAGGGTTTATGAAAACGCTCGTATAGCAAATAACGTGCATGTTTTTGAAAATGCTCATATTCATGGCATTGCTGTTATTCGTGAAAATGTCGGCGGATCTACTAAAATAAAAACCTATACTGAACGTCTCTCTCCTTATGGTGAATTAGAGATTGTCTGGGTCTAATTAATAAAGCAGCGGCGGGCGCGGCGGGGGTGCCCCTCTTTTAAATTTCCCATTCCAAATTTTAGCAAATGTTTATCACATTAAATTGTGAGGGTATCTCTATGTGCAAAAAATATGAATTAACCAGTGAAATCAAAAAAATCAAACATGCTCTTACTCGAAATATTATAAACCT
>NZ_JBHIMN010000037.1:0-1068 GCF_042194155.1 Bartonella sp. MR63HLJHH | reverse complement strand
GCTCCGACTTATAAGATCTCTAATATTACTGACAATGGTACAGTAACGACTAGTTCATATAACGATGTTGGTTCAGCTTTTGCTGGTCTTGATGCGAGTATCAAGAATGTGAATACGCATCTAACGAATGAGGTCAAAAATTTTACTGAAAAAGTAACGAATATTACGCAAGCATTTAAAGGCGATGCCTTGTTATGGAGTGATACAGCCCATGCCTTTGTCGCGCAGCATGAAAAGAAGGAAGAAAAAGAAGACAACACAGTTGTAGTGACACAAGAAAACAGCAAGATAACGTCTCTTGCAGCAGGAGCTATCAGTGAAACTTCAACAGACGCCGTTAATGGCTCACAGCTTCATACATTAGGCACAGGGGTTGCTACGTCTTTAGGGGGTGGTGCTGTCTATAAGGATGGTAAATGGACCGCTCCTACATTCAAGGTTAAAACAATCAAGGAAGATGGTAACTCTGGAGAAGAGAATTATTCTGATGTAGCATCTGCTTTTGCTGGAGTTGGTAATTCTATCACGAATGTTAAAAACGAGATTACCAAACAAATTAACAATGAAATTGCCAATGTGAAAGGCGATAGCCTTGTTAAGAAAGATGCAACTACAAATCTTATCACTATCGGTAAAGAAGTAGAAGGCAGTGAAATCAATATTGCCAATAAGGCAGGTACGGATCGGACACTTTCTGGTGTGAAGGCAGCGACCAAGGATAATGATGCCGTTAACAAAGGCCAGCTTGAGAAAGGTTTAACGGATCTTTCCAACAGTCTTCAGTCTGATGAATCAGCAGTTGTTCATTACGATAAAAAGGATGGTAAAATTGATTATGCGAATGTCACTTTAGGAAAAGCTAAAGATAAGACAGCTGTAGGTCTCCATAATGTTGCTGATGGTAAGATTGCCAAGGATTCACATGATGCTGTAAATGGTGACCAGCTTCATTCACTAGGCAATACCGTTGCGACCTATTTGGGTGGTGGTTCAACATTTGCAGATGGTGCTTTTACAGCTCCGACTTATAAGATCTCAAATGTTGCTGAAGATGGTAAGGCAACAGAA
>NZ_JBHIMN010000036.1:0-1174 GCF_042194155.1 Bartonella sp. MR63HLJHH | reverse complement strand
ATCACCATAGTTTTGCCGTCCCTCCCCTATCCGAAAGCCACACCAGTGATCAGAATTTGGGGTAGCAAATCATGAAACCTTTTTGCACGGTTCTGGCAAATGGAGAAGACATCACCAAAACGCTCATGGATTATGTTTTATCAATTGAAATTACCGATGAAGCAGAAAACAAAAGTGATCGTATCACTATAGAGCTTGATGACCGTGCACGTGACAGTGATAACGGCTTTCTTGATATTCCTCTTATCGGGACAGTTATTTCCATAACACTTGGCTATGAAGGCGGGAAAAACCGCGATATGGGAGCCTATCTGATAGACGAAATCTCTGTAAGCAGCCCACCACAAAGCTTAAGTGTTACAGGGCGCGCCGCATCAATGAACACGTCTTACAGAACCCCAAAAAGCCAATCCTATCACCAGCAAACCCTTGGCAGTATTGTTCAAGAGATAGCAGAGCGTAATGGCTATACGCCAAAGGTTGATCCTTCTCTTGCAAAAATCGTTGTGCGTCACATTGACCAAACGGCTGAAAGCGATATGGCTTTTGCTACACGCCTTGCAGAAGAATATGATGCGGTAGCAAAGCCCGTTGATGGCAAACTTGTGCTTGCCAAACGAGGTGAAGGCAAAGCCATTACCGGTGAAACACTCCCTATTGTTGTTATTCATGAGAAACATTGCACCTCTTGGGATTTTAAATACAGCGCACGAGATGAAGCAGGTGCAGCCAATGGCTTAGAAACGGATGTAGGAGACGATCAAAAAGCCGCTGCTGATGCACGAGAACCAGAAGAGATTGATGATGATGAAAACTTTATCCATATGGATGACAGTGACAGAGCACCATCACCATCTGAATCGGAAAAAGCAGAAACAACACCTGAGAAAGAAGAGGAAGACAAAGAGAAAAAAGGCGGTGTTCTCGCAACCTATCATGATTTACGCAGTGGTGAAAAAAAAGAAGTCAAAGTTGGTAACCCACCGTTTCATGAACTCAAATACACCTACCATAACCAATCAGAGGCTGTTGCAGCTATTACCGCTTATCGCAATAAATCATCACGCGGGAAGTCTTCTTTCTCATGTGATATCGGTGGCGATCCCTTTGTGCAAGCAGAAGCAAAGCTTGTTCAAGAGCCCCCTTTCCGCCCCTATATTCCAGCAGAATGGCG
>NZ_JBHIMN010000035.1:0-1189 GCF_042194155.1 Bartonella sp. MR63HLJHH | reverse complement strand
GATGGCGAAGAGCAAGTTTGAACGAACAAAACCGCATGTTAATATTGGTACGATTGGTCACGTTGATCATGGGAAGACCTCGTTGACAGCAGCGATTACGAAATATTTTGGTGAATTTAAAGCCTATGATCAAATTGATGCTGCCCCAGAGGAACGCGCACGTGGAATTACTATTTCTACAGCGCACGTTGAGTATGAAACGGAAAATCGTCACTATGCGCACGTTGATTGTCCAGGACACGCTGATTATGTGAAGAACATGATCACAGGGGCAGCACAGATGGATGGTGCTATTTTGGTTGTTTCAGCAGCTGATGGTCCAATGCCTCAGACACGTGAGCATATTTTGCTTGCGCGTCAGGTTGGTGTTCCAGCAATTGTTGTTTTTCTTAATAAAGTTGATCAGGTTGATGATGCAGAACTTTTGGAGCTTGTAGAGCTTGAGGTTCGGGAACTTTTATCCAAATATGATTTTCCAGGCGATGATATACCAATTGTTAAAGGTTCTGCGTTGGCAGCTCTTGAGGATAAGGATAAAAGCATTGGTGAAGATGCTGTTCGTCTTTTAATGAGTGAAGTTGATAATTATATTCCAACCCCTGAACGTCCTGTTGATCAACCATTTTTGATGCCGATAGAGGATGTATTTTCGATTTCGGGTCGTGGAACCGTTGTTACGGGTCGTGTTGAGCGTGGTGTTATTAAAGTTGGAGAGGAAATCGAGATTATCGGTATTCGTCCAACGTCTAAGACGACGGTTACAGGCGTTGAAATGTTCCGCAAGCTTTTAGATCAGGGTCAAGCGGGTGATAATATAGGAGCTCTGCTTCGTGGTGTTGACCGTGAAGGGATTGAGCGTGGTCAAGTATTGGCGAAGCCAGGATCTGTTACGCCTCATACACGTTTTAAAGCAGAAGCTTACATTTTGACAAAAGATGAAGGTGGACGTCATACACCATTTTTCACGAATTATCGTCCTCAGTTTTACTTCCGTACGACGGATGTTACAGGTATTGTTACGCTTCCAGAAGGAACGGAAATGGTTATGCCAGGCGACAATGTTGCCATGGATGTTTCGTTGATCGTTCCGATAGCGATGGAAGAGAAGCTTCGTTTTGCTATTCGTGAAGGTGGTCGTACTGTTGGTGCCGGTATCGTCTCTAAGATCATTGAATAAATAATGCTTGTT
>NZ_JBHIMN010000034.1:0-1205 GCF_042194155.1 Bartonella sp. MR63HLJHH | reverse complement strand
TTTTGGAACATAATTGGCAAAAAGACATTGTATCTCCAGCATATTCAAGGAGATAAAACATGGAAACTCGCATTCCTGAAGACACACCATTCGATACGAATTTTCTAGGAGAAACATCTCTAGAAGAAAAGTATCCATTCTTTCACACACCCATTTCATGGTCCGCAATCTTTGCGGGATTGGTGACAGCCCTTGCCACCTCAATCTGCCTCTCT
Source organism: Bartonella sp. MR63HLJHH (assembly GCF_042194155.1). NCBI lineage: Bacteria > Pseudomonadati > Pseudomonadota > Alphaproteobacteria > Hyphomicrobiales > Bartonellaceae > Bartonella > Bartonella sp. MR63HLJHH. The sequence continues at coordinate 990 of NZ_JBHIMN010000034.1, read as the reverse complement.
TTTCTGGTAGCAGCTTTAGGCTTAAGCCAAATGGATTTCACCTCTTCAACCCCATTTGAAGGCTCTTTCCTCTCCTTTGGCGTGGGTTCTATTATCGTTACACTGATTAGCCTAGCCTTGGGAGGCTTTGTAGCTGGACGTTTTGCTGAATCGTCAGGGACGCTTCATGGCTTTCTTACTTGGGCTCTCATAACATTGCTAATGACCCTCCAAGCCATCCACGTGGTTTCTAGTACAGCAAAGATAGGAGCTAAAACTGCTCTAGAAAACAGCTCCATGGTCCAACAAACCGTAGACAGCCTCAAAACCAATATTTCCCCCATACTTGCAAAATTAAACAGCGAAAGTCTTGAAAAGTTTTTTGCAAAAAACAGTGACAATGGTATCAATTTTGACCAACTTGGTAGTGAATTGCGCACCCTTCTCAATAAAAGCGACATTCCTGCTCTCAACCCTGATCGCTTGAAACAAACCTATCAAGCAGCACTCAACGATATTGGTTCTGCGATCACAGCTTTCAAAAATGATCCTTCTCACTATCGCACCACTTTAAAAAATCTTGGTGAGCGCCTGTCTGATCGTGTAGAAGATCTCACGACAAAATTTGATCGAAGTGATATCATCGAAGCCCTCATAAAAGATGGCATGACCCGTTCGGACGCACAAACAGCAGTAAACCGTGCCGTTCAACTCTATCAAAGCGCCGAGGAAAAAACCGAAAAAGCCATCAAAGCCCTTGAAGAACAGGCAGAAACACTCTCGGACAATCTTGAGGATACGATCAAGGGAGCAAAAAACACTGCGACTAAAGCTACAAAAGCAGCCTCCAATATGGGATGGTGGGGCTTTTTAGGAAGTCTGGTAGGCGCCATTGTTTCCAGTGTTTTTGGTTATTATGGTTATAGAAGCCGTAAGGATACTTTCATGCTTTAAAACTTCTACCTCTAAAGCAAACACATAAAAAGCTGCACACATGATGCAGCTTTTTTT
>NZ_JBHIMN010000033.1:0-1240 GCF_042194155.1 Bartonella sp. MR63HLJHH | reverse complement strand
AGGGATTGTTTTATTAATAGGCACACGGTTCCTATCATTGGGCTGTTTGAGCTTTGGTGCTAATACACAAGCCGATAAAATGTTTGCAATCAAAATTACAAGAATGATATTTTTCATTTTAATATGACTCTTTTTTACCATTATATGCATCTTAATATTTATTATCATTATTATAATTTTGACACTAAAGTAAAGTGTATAGTTTGCGATAATTGATCTTTTCTTAATTTCATTTTTTAATTTATGAAAATAGCTCAATTTTAGTGCGAATATTTTTTACTTTAGGATTGGATATCCTCGTTATTTTGTCATATGGATATTAAGGGCATCTGTTACGAGCAGCATTGCTTTTTATCTCATCTAGTTTCTATGTCTCCATAGATGTCCAAATGTAATGCCTTTTGCGAGAGAATTGGCAACGCTTGATAGTTTGAGTAACAGCGTGATGGATATAATGGACAAGATGAGAGCACCCCCAAACATGAAGCTTATATTCTGGTCGTAATCGAGTTTCATATCGCTCAAATAGTTTGCAAAGATATTCATCATCAGATTAAATACAGTCGCTAAGAGTAGAAAGAGGATTATATAATTGACGACTTGGGTTATCCATTGCTCGAAAAGGCGATGAGTTGGTTGCCAGAGCAAAGCAATGATGAAGAGTGATCCCCATCCTACGAGAAGTGTAATAGCGATTTTTGTCAGGAGTACGAGACCACCGCCGATTGCTACTACGAGGCTTGTTGCCAGCAAGATGATGATACCTAAGAGACTGTAAAGCAGTCCATTGGCTTCGAAGAAGACGGTTTCTTGGAAAAGACGTCCTGCATATTGAAATCCTTTGGTTGCTGTTTTGTCTAGTAAATTCATTAATTGTGTATCATTGAGTGGATCTGTTAAGAGCGCTTTTGATAACTCATGGGGCATTTGTGTTATCAAATTGGCAATTTCATTCTGATAAAGTCCTGTGGTAAGAGCTATTGAAGTAATAATACTTATCCGTAGGAAACGATTTACAAATCCGGAGAGAGGCATATCTATAGCGCCACGAATGATGAGCCATCCATAGATGATGAAAGCGATTGTGATACCGATTGATATAAAGGGCGTAATTGTAGCCGTTGTTTTTAAGGAAATATCCGTGACATATGTTTTTGTTATCTGATCAATTTTATTGAAAAGTTGCGTGAACACTGTAAAGTCCATGGAATTCCTCTTTAACGAATTTTCAACTTTTTAT
>NZ_JBHIMN010000032.1:0-1359 GCF_042194155.1 Bartonella sp. MR63HLJHH | reverse complement strand
GATCAATTTTATTGAAAAGTTGCGTGAACACTGTAAAGTCCATGGAATTCCTCTTTAACGAATTTTCAACTTTTTATCACCTTGAAACATAGATACATGCTAAACGCGTTATTTGCATTTATACATTACCTAAGTATTTGCATTACGATATCTTGGCTTTGATAAAATCTTTGTGCCTCTCTGAATTGTTCGGATAGTACTGAACCTTCTACATTGGCGTTTGTTTTTATCGTATGGTAGGCATCCCTTTTTTTTCATGGTCAAAAATTTTCATATCAAGTTCGCGTCTTTTCCTTTTGATAAGTGATTGCTCAGCATTACGTAAATGCGCTACCATTTCCATCTTTATAAATTCATTTTGGATCATGGTTAACGAACCATCGATATGTGCTTGAAGATCTGCAGTATCTTTCAGGTTTTCTTTTGTTTGAATTTCATCTAATAGATGTTGGAGGTATTTAAAACGATTTTCTACGTTTTCAAAAGTTTCTAAACTTACAGCTTTATCTACTATCGATGCAAATTGTAAACGCCTTGAAATAGCCTTCCCCATTTGATCAAAAGTCCCAGAAATTTTGTTTTCTTCCTCTAATACCTTTTGATATGATTCCCTTGAAAGCTTGTCACTCTTATAGAGCAATTCTGGTTCTTTGAGAAAAAAACTAGAAAAGTCTATTTTCTGAGGTGCAGTTTTCTGACCCTTTGTTATAGCTTGATAGGCTTTTTCTGTTTGCAAAAGTTGTTTTTTTTTCAACTCAAGCTGTTTTTTTAAGAGCTCAATAATTTCCCCTTTTTTTAATAGATTAATAATCTCTAGATATTCTGCAGGTGGAGCAGATACAAAAGTTGATTTAGGTACCTGAGTTGTGGGAGATACTGGAGTTGTGTTAGATGGCTTAGAGCCACTAGGTTTGGACGGTATGCGATTTCTCATCGTTCCCAAAGTAGAAAGATCGATTTTAACATCGGGTGGAAGTGCAGGTGGTGGATTATAGCCTTTTGGTGGTTTTTTTGGTCTATAATCTTTGCTTGTACTGAGACCTCCTGACCCCATACCAGGAATTATAGTAATACGGCTATGAGCTCCTCCTTGCTTAGTAACAGTGTCACTTCTTACTAAGTTTGTTGTTCCAAGAAACGCACTAATTGCTATGATAATAATCAGCTTTTGCATATTTTATTCCTTTTAATTTTCACATATTTAGAAAGACTGACTATTTTTAGAAAGACTGACCATTATATTATTAACTTCATAAATCAGTTTATGAGATTCCGTTGTCTCCTCGCTTGATTTCGTCAGGGATTGTTTTATTAATAGGCACACGGTTCCTATCATTGGGCTGTTTGAGCTTTGGTGCT
>NZ_JBHIMN010000031.1:0-1566 GCF_042194155.1 Bartonella sp. MR63HLJHH | reverse complement strand
GGCGATCCCTTTGTGCAAGCAGAAGCAAAGCTTGTTCAAGAGCCCCCTTTCCGCCCCTATATTCCAGCAGAATGGCGTATCAAGAGCGTTAAGCACAAACTTGATAAAACGGGCGGTTACACCACAAAAATAGAGTGCGAACTTTTTGACGAATCACAAGAAGATGCGGCTGGAAACGTTGCAAACACAACACCAGACAAGGATGATACCCTTGATCCAAACGCCCCACCAAACGCATGTGACGAAGGAGAAGGCGTCATCCATATGGATGAAGAGGATACATGATAGGTTATAAACCAGATGTAGAGCCCCTCATTAAAAAGATTGCTTAAGTAAAACACATCTCCCCTCCCCGTTCTTAAAATGGGGAGGTGGTTAAGATGCTTCTTCTAAAGCTGTCTGCTCCTTACAATTCTTTTGAATAGGTGTCAAACTCATTTGCAAATCTAAAGCATTCAAAACACTAAGAAAAGTAGAAAGTCGTGGATCACCTTTATCGCTTAAAGAACGATAAAGAGACTCGCGATTTAGTCCTGTCTCTTGAGAAACAGTTGTCATTCCTTGTTTACGCGCAATAATACCTAATACATGTGCAATATAGCCACTATTTTTGGTTTCTAAAGCATCATCTAATAAGATCTTAAAGTCTTCAGGCGTATTAAAATATTCACTTACATCAAATTTAGTAATTTCCATGTTTCATTTCCTTTACTAATTGAAGGGCTTTTTCGATATCTTTTTGTTGTGTGGATTTATCACCAGCATTTAATAACAAAATGATTTGTTTCCCTTGTTTTACAAAATAAATCCTATAGCCTGGTCCATAATTTATTTTTAGTTCACCAATGCCACGGAAATATTTCACGTCTCCTAGAAGCCCATATTCAAGGCGGAAAATACGTGCAGCAATTTTCTTTTGCACTTGTTTGTCTTTTAACGAGTCTAACCACTCTGTAAAATAGTGTGTTTTTTTAACAATAAACATTTGTAGTTTATATGCTACACAATAGATAATGTCAAATACATTCTTTTGTTCCAATGAACAAGCTACATAGGTTTTAACAAGCCATCCTTTCAAATGGGAAAAATATCAATTTTTTAATCCAGCTCTGCTTTTTGCGGAGCTTTTTTTATGGAGAATCATATGCGAAAAATATCATTAGAGGGACTTGCACTTATCAAACAATGGGAAGGTTTGCGTTTGAACGCCTATAAAGATGCCATTGGGGTGTGGACAATCGGTTATGGACATACAAACAATGCTGGAAAGCCTTTTGTTTATGAAGGCATGACCATCACGGAAAAGCAAGCAGAAGAACTTCTTTGCCAAGACTTAAGACAATTTGAAAATGTCGTTGAACGCGCTGTTACAGTTTCATTAACAGATGAACAATTCGCGGCGTTAGTGTCATTTTGCTATAATGTAGGAACAACAGCCTTTTGTAACTCGACACTGTTAAAAAAGCTCAATCAAGGTGAATATGAAGCCGTCCCTGCCGAGCTACAGAAATGGACCAAAGCAGGCGGGAAGCGTCTTGAAGGTCTAGCACACCGGCGCGCAGCAGA
>NZ_JBHIMN010000030.1:0-2323 GCF_042194155.1 Bartonella sp. MR63HLJHH | reverse complement strand
CATTTGAATTTATGATTTTGTTTAAGAGAAAGAGCGATGGATGTCGCATATTTAAACAGTATTGTAAATAGTATTATATTTATACAAAATATACATTTTGTGTGAATATAATATAAACATAATATATTTATTGTTTATGCAGTATTTTTATTGTTATTTATACAAATTATGTTTGACTTATTATAAAATGAATAATAATGAAATTCCCGCTGCATCATTATGATACAGTTATTTTTAATAATTAAAAGGAGACTAAAAATGGCTAGTTCAAGCTCGTCACATGATTCACACAACAGTTCACATTCAACTACAGCGTGTGGTATTAAAGATTATTATCATGCCGCGCAAACAGAGAAGATTGAGGTAGGACTCCTCGGAGGAGTTGCGGGAGCTCTGTATGGAGGATACGCTGGCTCGCGAGTTGGTGTATGGGGTACGGTTACAGGCGCTGTAGCGGGTGGATATGCAGGTTATAAAATGGGCAGAGATGCAGGGCTTATTATAGGGCCTATGAAAAAGTTTCAGGAGTGTGGTCATCACGTTGACATTTTTTGATTTGTAGATAATTCTTAATAATATATTTAAAAATCAATTTTTTAGACATATATTTATAAATATATGTCTAATTTTATTTATTTTATAGATATATAGCATTATAATATTTTATATAAAAAATTCATTTCGGGTGTTTATTATGTATATTGGTAATAATCTTATTTCACTATTAATTTATAATGTTTTTGATATTTTATTTTCAATATTTATTTTTATATTTTCATTTTCATTAATTTATAGATACAGTGGTGACAGTTGGAAAAATAGTATAAAGGAAGCAATTAAGACATTTAGTGGGTTCTTTTTGTTATTTTTGGCGTTTTGTTTTATTTATGTTGCGTTTAAATATATTAGATATTAGTATTTATATTTAAATTATGTTTGATAAAAAATTATTTTCATTTAAATAAGTTTCTATTATTTGTAATAATATATATTTTTTTTATTATTATGAAATTTCTTTATAAAATTGAAATAATCATTTATTGTAAAATACAGATGAATTTATGTGTATTTTATTGTTTATTTTTTTCTGTAACTATATTACATATGCATCATATTTTATGATAAATGTATTTCATCTTTCTTGATGAAGATATATTTTTCTATTTTCATTGGAAAAATAAGCCTGTAAGAAATGCTTAATTTCCTTATTAGAGAAGTCTTCTTTCCTACTTTTATGATGAGATTTCTGAGCATAAAAAATATATGTAAAATCAATTATAGTATTTAAGTTTAGAATTTGAATTCAAATTCAAATATTTTATCTATATGTCACGCGCTAAAAAGAGTCTCAAAGAGGGCGCACATGGAGCCATAACAGGGTTTAATATTGGTTGGCTAGATAAGGCTGTTGAGTGCCACACAAAAAAGTAAGGCTGGTGTACTAATTCTAATTTGTAGATCGTATTAAAGAAAGATATCTCTGGAATTAATATTGTTGTAAATATATTTAATAGAACATAAATTAAATGTCTGCAACTGTATCTAAGCAAACATCAGAGATATCTATATTTTTAATTATATATATTATATTTTGGAACTTTTTTATTATGGATACTTTAGAAATTATTAAAACTGTGTTAGTTTTAATAAGTATTATTGGTTTTTTTAAAATTTTTTCTTATATACTTAGATTCAGAAGTTGGAAAAAATATATAAAATCAGATTTAATTGAGTTAAGTTTATTATTTATAGCATTCTCAATTTCTGTCTATATTTCTATATATATAAAATCATTCGTAAATATAGATAAATTATTTTAAATTAAAATATTATGATATATGATATGTTTTTTATCAGTTTAAATAAGATTTATTTTTAGTAATTGTTTTATATCTATGTAGATTTTACATTTCAAAAAATGAGTTGCCTTAGTTAAAAAGAGATAGAAAAAACAACATTTTATATGAGAATTCTATTTTTTGTTATAGATTATTTGCGTATCTATAAATTTATGTAGCTATAAGTTTATAATGAAATTTGCTAAATTTATTTTTTACAGAGTTTTTTCTTAAAAAACACAAATTGTATCAACTTCTCCAATACGTGACAACAGTTTCCCCACTTGCCAATGGCGTAAAGTGGGTAAAGAGAGACTTAAAAGATGGGTGTAAATGCGCCGTCCAAATTCTAGCGTAAGCCGATTGGCTAAATAAGCTCCTAAGTAGCCTGATAGAGTGATAAGAGCTGTGCTAAACAGCATGATAGCAACCATCAAGACAACGATAGCATAGAGACTTTCAATACGCTGAAAAGGGAGAATACG